>JBBQJR010000029.1:0-14892 GCA_038326125.1 Chthoniobacterales bacterium | reverse complement strand
TTGCGCCGCTCCCGGCTGCGGTTCGCCGCCGGGCTGCGCGTCGCTCTGCGGCTGGCCCTGCTGCTGATCCTTCAGATTTTCCAGCGCACCGAGCAGACGCTTCAGATCCTCGTCAGTCATTTTTTTCTGCGCACCGTCCTGCGCCGCGCCTTTGCCATCGCGCGCGACGGCCTTGCCCTGCTGCGCGAGTTCGTTCAGCGCATCCGCGATTTGCTTCAGCAAATCCTGCCGTCCGCCCGCCGACTGCTGCTGCAATTTTTCGATCTGCTGCGAAACTCGCTCGCGCTGCTCAGCAAGATGATCGAGCGCCTGCCGCAATGTCTCACGCACCGCTTCCGCATTCGGCGCGTCCTGCTCCTTCGAGGTTTGCGCGAGCTTCTTCGCGGCTTCCGCGAGATTGCCGCCCGCGAGATCCTTCGCAGCCTCACGCGTCTGCTCGTGCTTGGCCAGCGCCTCGGCGAGCGTCTTGATTTCGTCCGGCGTCGCAGCTTCGGGGCGGCGCAATTCCTTCACCAAATCTTCGAGCACCGCGAGTTCGCGCAGCGCCGACTTGCGCGCGTCTTTTCCATCGGCGGCCTCGGCGCGCATCTGCTCCGCACTTTGCCGCAGCCGATCCGCAATTTGCTTCAGCATCTCCTCGCGATTTTCGTTCGCCTGGATGTCCGTGAGCTTCGCGATGTGTTCGAGTTGCTTCGCCGTTTCGGAAATTGCCGCTGTCTCCTCCGCGGCGCGCGCGTCCTTCACCGCGGCGGCATTCATCGCATCCCACCACAGCAGCGCGAGCATCGCCACCGGCGCGGCGATCCAGAGCAATTCGCGCGGCACGCGCACCGGCAGCAGCGCGCGCCAATTCCGGCCCTGCGCGTAGCCGGCGATTTCCCGCAGCGCGAGCGCCTCGAGTTCGTTCGCCCTTGCCGCGGGAGAGTCCGCGGCGGCGGATCCATCGCGCAAGAGCCGCGCCTTTTCCGCCAGCCGCAGGCCGGTGACAAAACGGTCCTGCGTCGCACCCGCGCCGTCGAGCGAGCGCGCCACACGATCCGCGGTGGGAAATTTCAGCGCCGTGCTCACCAGCGCCGCCATCGCGCCGAAGACGAACGGCCAGGTGACCATGATCGGGATCGCGGCGACGTCCGGCCGCATCCCGCCGCGCCACCACGCCGCCGCGTTGAAGACGAGCAGGATCGCAAAAAAGAAAAGCGCCGCGCGCGCCCCTGCGCGCAGCAGATCGCCGAGCGCCAGCCGCCACCGCAGGGCGCGGAGGAGGCGGAGGATTTCGGCGGCAGGCTTCATGGAATCGCGCAGGCTAGACGAACGCGCAGGCCATGCAACCGCCCGGTGAAATCGGATGAATTTTCCGTCCATCTCCGTTTGCCGCGCGAATAGGAGTGCGCCATCCACTTTGCCATGAACATCCCGACGACCGACCTCACCCAACATCCCCCACGCAGCGTCCGCGCCCGCCTCGGCGGCTACGCGCTGCTCCCGCGCCTGCTCGACAAATGCCGCGCGGATCTCGCCGGCACGCTGGGCGAATTCAAATACGACTGCCCGAACGACCAGCGCATCCTCGAGTTCCTCGGCATGGACGCGGCGGCGCTGAAGGCCGAGGTCACGAAAGGTGCCGGCGATGGCGACATCCTGAAATGGATCGCGGCGAATCAGCGCAACCCGCACACGCCTGCGGAAATCGAGGCGTGGAGCACGGCGGCGGACCAGCGTGTGCCGGATGCGGACAGCCGCGAATTTTTCGACAAATATCTTTCCGAATGCGGCCCGCAGCGGAAGGACATCACGCGCTGGGCGGACCTGCTCGATCTGGACGACTTCGTGACCTTCGGCGGCAAGGCGTGACGCGAGACGGGAGAATCAAAAGCCGGCGAGGTTTCCGACCTCACCGGCGAGCGCAGCGTCAGTGAGGTCGGGATCGCGAAAATGCTCTTAGCCTTTTGCTCCGCACCATCCCGCCGCCGCACCTTCCTCCCGCGCGAGGTTGGAAACCTCGCCTACTTTGGGCCGATGCAATAAACCGTGCCCTGCGAGCGCGCGAACCACTGGCCGTGAATCGGGCTCAGACTCGCGCGGAAAATTTCGTCGCTCGCGGAGTCCACTTTGTTGCGCGCGACGATCTCCAATTTGTCGCCCGGTTTCACGACGATCACCTCGCCGTTTTCCATTTGGAAATAGACGAGCCCGCCCGCGGTGATGGGCGTCGCGGAAACCTGTGCGCCGAGGCGTTCACTGAAGAGGATTTCTCCCGTCTTCGCGTCGTACGTCGTGAGCATCCCGGAAAGGCTCGTGACGAGATCAAAGTCGCCGACCACCGCGGGCGTCGGGAGATCGCGACCGCCGACGACCTTGGCATTCCACACGCGGTTCGTTTCGCTCACGTCGCCGCTGCCGCCGGGTTTCACCACGTAGGTGTTTCCAGGTTGGCCGTTCACCACGAAAAGCAGGCCGTGGTCGAGCACGGGGATTGGCTCGCCGCGTCCGGCGAAGCCTTTGCAAAACCACAGATCCTTGCCCGTCGCGGGATCATACGCGTTCACGCCCGTCTCGCCGTTCAGGATCAGCTCGCGCCGCGCGCCGACCTTGATGATCACTGGCGTGGACCAGCCGCCTTTCGGCTTGTCCTCGCGCTTCGCCGTCCACACGGGCGCGCCGGTTTTTTTGTCGAGCGCGACGAGCGATGATGCGCCCTCGGCGTCGCAATTTTGAATCACGAGATTGCCATCCATGATCGGAGACGCGCCGATGCCCCACGTGCCGGGGAACCCGCCGAGATGGCGCTGCCACAGCGGCTTTCCATCCATGTCAAAACAATGGATTCCGCCCGGCCCGAAAAACGCGACGACGCGCTCGCCATCCGTCGCGCACGTCGGCGTCGCCCAGGTGTTCATCTTGTGAATCTGCTCCGGCGCCGCGCACGCGACCTCGCGCTCCCACAGCAACTTTCCCGTTTTGCGATCGAGGCATTGCACCCAGCGCTTCGCGCCTTTCTCGGTCGCGCTCGTGACGAAAAGTTTGTCGCCCCAGTTCACCACCGACGACTGCCCCTCACCCTTCAGCTTCGCCTTCCACACGACCGATGCCGCGTCCCATTTCACCGGCAGCGCCGTCTCCGCCGAACGCCCATTGCCCTCCGGCCCGCCGAAGCGCGCCCAATTTTCCTCGCCGCGGAGGACGGTGAGCGTGGTGAAAAGTGCGAGCGAGAGTGACAGCGAGGATTTCATGGGAGCGGGAGGATGGGTGAAAAATGCGGCACTCTGCATGACCCGCCACGCGGCGTTTTCCGAGGAGAAAGTCGCGGGCGCACCGCGGCGCGCGGCCCGGAACGCAGGGGGACGCGTTCGCGCAACTTTCGCTGTTCACATTTTCCGGGAGCGCGTTTAGAAAGCCCGCCTCATGGGACGACAATGGCTCCAAGCAAAACGTGAAGTCGCGAACCTGCGCAAGGGCGCGGCGGTCGGCAAACTGACGAAGGAAATCGCCGTCGCCGCGAAACTCGGCGGCGCGGATCCGGACTCGAACGCGCGTCTTTTTGCCGCGGTGGAAAAGGCGCGCCGCAACTCGGTGACGCGCGATGCGATCGAGCGGGCGATCAAAAAGGGCGCGGGCATCGGCGACGAAAAAATGGTGATGGAGCACATCGTCTTCGAGGGCTACGCGCCGCATAAAGTCGCGCTGATCGTGGAGGTGCTCACGGACAACAACAACCGCACGGCACCGGAGATTCGGAATCTTTTCAAGCGCGGTCAGCTCGGCGCGCCGGGGAGCAATAAGTTTTTGTTCGAGCACGTGGGGCTGGTCGAGGCGCATACGACGAAGCTGGATGCGGACATCGAGGAGGCGGCGATCGAGGCGGGCGCAAATGAAGTCGAGGCGCTGACGCACGAGCAGAACGACGACATTCCCGCGGACAAAAAGGGCGCGCGGTTCATCACGGATCGCACGGCGACGGCGGCAGTCTCGAAGTGGCTTTCGCAAAACGGCTGGACCGTGGTGACGAGCGAACTGGGCTACGTGCCCAAAAATTGCCCCGAACTGAGCGACGAGGATCGCGCGCAGGTGGGCGAGTTTTTGCAGGAACTCGACGATCACGACGACGTGCATCGCGTGTGGGCGGCGATGACGTGAAGGGAGTGGATTGATCACTTTCAACCGCGTCTTTGGCGACAACGAGGCTGTGACTGGTGACTGGTGAATTGTGATTGGTTTTGGCTGCTGCGCGCGGCGAGTCACCAGTCACCAGTCACCTTCTCCCCTCACTCCTCGCGCAGCGCCTTCACCGGATCGAGCTTCGCGGCGAAGCGCGCGGGAATGTACGCGGAGCCGATGCAGATGACCATCGCGGTGCCGCAAATGATCAAAATATCCTGCGCGGTGATCGCGGCGGGGATGCCGCTGAGCGAATAGACGGACGGCGGGAAAATGTCGCGGTGGATGACGCGGATGATGAGCTGGCGCGCTTCGTTGCGCCACGCGAGGACGGCCCACGCCATGAGCAGGCCGCACACATTGCCAAAAACGCCGACGACGACGCCCTGGCCGACGAAGATGCCCACAAGCTGCGTGGGCGAGGCACCGAGGGCCTTGATGACGCCGATTTCGCGCTTTTTCTGGACGATGACGGTGATGAGCGTGTTCGCGATCGAGAAGGCGGCGACGACCACGATCATCATGAGGATGAAAGTCATCATCACGCGTTCCTGCACGACGGCGTCGAGGCGCGAGCGGTCGGCATCCATCCACGAGTTCACGACGAATTCCGGACCGAGCTTTTTCTCGAGTTCGGCGCGGTTGCGCTCGGCCCAATCGGCGTCCTGCGTGCGGATGGCGATGCCATGCACGCCGTCTTCAAAGTCGTAAATTTCCTGCGCAACGGAGAGCTGCGTGACGACCATCGCGGAGTCGAACTGATAGACGCCGCTGTCGAAAAGACCGACGACTTCGAGTTCCACGGGACGGACGAGTTCCTTGATGTCCTTCAGTTTTTTCGCCTCCGGATCCTCGGCTTCGAGGCGCTGGAGTTCCTGCGCGACTTTCGTGAGATTGCCGGGGCCGTGCAGTTGCACTTTGTCGCCGACGACGATGCCGAGCGTGCGCGCCAGCTCGTAGCCCATGATGCACTTTTCTCCGTCCAACTCGTAGCGACCGCTTCCGTGGCCGTGGGAGATGAATTTGCGCATGTCCACGAGCTTGAGTTCGCCATTCGGCTGGATGCCGCGGAGGGTGGCGCCGAAAAAATTGCCCTCAAACTCGAGGAGGATCGGCCCCATGATGTAGGGCGACACGCCGAGGAAATTCGGGTTCTCTTTTTCCAATCGCTCCTGCAGCGCATCCGCATCGCGGATCGGCCCGGTCGCACTGCTCACGCGGAGGTGCGGCTCGAAGCCGACGAGGTGCGAACGCAATTCACGGTCGAAGCCAGACATCACCGCGATGACCACGACGAGGGACATGATGCCCAGCGCCACGCCGAGCACCGAGAGCACGGTGATGACGGAGACAAAGGTGCGCTTCGGCTTGAGGTAGCGCAGGGCGAGGAAAAGACTGAAGGGAAGCTTCACGAAAAGGCGCGGACGGTGCGGGAACGGCGGCGTGGCGTCAATCGCCGTCGCCACGAAAATGTGGTTGACACGCCCTGCAGGCATGATTTGCTCGGCACACTATGAAAAAGCTCCTTTCCCTCCTTTTGTGCTACGTATTCCTCCAAGCGGAAACCTTCGCCCTGCGCGGCGGGCCAGGCGGATCTGGCAATTCAAAGAAACTCACGGGTTCCTACTCCGGAGTCATCACGCAAGCCAATGGGGGTTCGGGCGTGGGGCTTTTCCTCCTCACAGCACAAAGTGCGGGTGCGTCCAATGGATCGATAGTATTTTTCGCACAAACTGGAACTACCACTCAGGCGCCGGGTCCGATAGGCTTCGGAACGGCGAGCAGCGCTGGGGGTCGTTATTACGCAGGAACGGTCACCGGACTGTCGAACCCATCCAACGGAACCTTCTCCGGGCTTTTTAATGCAACAGCACAGGTTAGCACAACCGTCGGAGCCGTGGCGGTGATATCCACACTCAGCCTTGCCGGAACCCTGACACTCGACGTCACGTCTGCTGCCACGAATGCAAACAATCAGCAAATCACCGGCACAGCGTCCGCCCAATCCAGTTCCGGAACGGTTCAGAAGTATACGGTTTCCGGCTGGCAGACTTCGGCGGATGCCGTTGCCAACGGTTTCGGGCAAGTTTCAGGCGGCTAGTATTTGGAGGTTGCGCTTCGATTTTGATTCTTCTAGAGATAGAGAGTTGGCACGGTGAATAAAATCCCACGGGGCGGCGGTGCATTGATCGTTGGTCGGCTTGTCCTTCAAGGGCACCTCTGCCTCGGTTTGAGGTTCGCCTGACGTTCACGCACTCCGAAACTCCGTCATGCGCCAACTGCGAAGGGCAAGCGGGATGACCATCTTGGAATTGGCGGTCGTGATCCTCATCATCGCAATTCTCGCGTCCATGTTGCTGCCCTTCTTGAGCAGCTATCAAACCAAGGCCGAGGAAGCCAAGTGCCTCGCAAACCTCAGAAACCTCTACGTGGGAGCCTCGGGTTACTTGCAGGGCAATGGCTCTTGGCCGCAAGTTTCAAACGACATCATCGTATCCGACGCCAAGACCTACGGCAAAATGTGGGTGGCCGCGCTCGCACCTTACGGCATCCCCCACACCTCGTGGATCTGCCCCTCCGTCCAGCGCTCCCTCGGGCTTTCCATCTCGACAATTGACGAGGCCGCAAACTATCGGGTGGACTATATCGGCGTGTCTTTCGACGAGCAGCCCACCAGTCCCTACCCGGAAGACGCGTATCCGTGGTTCATCGAAAAGGCAGGCTTTCACGGACGCGGCAACCTCCTCATTCTCTCCAACGGCTCGACGACCTCGCTTTCCGACTTGAGCAAGGGCAATTGACGGCTACCCGCGTTTTCGGCGGAGTTCGGGCTTCCCACGCGGCGCGGCGTGGCGCACAAGTCGCGAGTCTTTGATGAAAGTTTCCGACCTGCGAGGCATCCTCACCTACGTCCCCCGTTTCCGGGAAAAAATCTTCGTGATCGCGGTGGACGGCGAGATCGCGGGGTCGCCAAATTTTGGCAACATCCTCCTCGACCTCGCGGTGCTGCGCTCGCTCAGCGTGAAGGTCATCCTCGTGCATGGCGCCGCGGCGCAGATCGAGAAGCTGGCGGCGGATCGCAAAGTGAAGACGAGCAACAGCGACGGCACGGGCATCACGGATGAGGCGACGCTGAAGGTCTCGCTCGACGCGGCGACCACGCTGATGAACGACATCATGCAGGGCCTCACGAGCGTGGACCTGCGCGCGGCGTACGCGAATGTCGTCATCGCGCATCCCGCCGGCATCCTCGGCGGCGTGGATTTTTTGCACACCGGAAAAGTCGAGCGCGTGGATACGAAGCTCCTGCACTTGCTGCTGAATGAAGGCGTGATTCCCGTCGTGCCGCCGATCGGTTTCGACGGCGAGGGCCGCACTTTTCGCGTGAATAGCGACGCCATCGCGGTGGATGTCGCCGAGGCCATGCAGGCGATGAAAATCATCTACCTCGGCGCGCAGGATGCGATGCTGGTGAACGGCAAAATCGTCCCGCAACTCAGCATCGAGGAAGCCGATGAACTCGTCAAAAAACGCCGCGCACCGTCCGAGGCCAACGCGCTTTCCAAGCTCGAACACGGCGCGCGCGCCTGCCGCAACGGCGTCCCGCGCGTGCACCTCCTGAATGGCAACGTGGACGAGGCGCTGCTCGCCGAAGTGTTCAGCCCCGAGGGCGTCGGCACGATGATCTACGGCAACGACTACCAGCAGATCCGCCGCGTTTTTAAAAAGGATGTGCGCGCGCTCCTCGGCCTCATCCGCTCCTCCGTCGAACATGCCGAACTCGTGAAGCGCACGCGCGCCGATTTGCTCGCGCAACTCGATGATTACTGGGTGCTCGAACTCGATCGGCAGCTCGTCGCGTGCGTCGCCGTGCATCATTACGCGGAGGCGCAGAAATCCGAACTCGCCTGCCTCTACGTCGCGAAAAGTCACGAAGGCCAGGGCTACGGCCGCAAGCTGATGGCTTTTGCCGAGCAGCTCGCCGCGCAGAAAGGCAGCAAGTACATCTTCGCGCTCTCCACGCAGGCGTTCAATTACTTCCAGCAAAAGGGCGGCTATGCCGAAGTCACGCCCGACGATCTCCCGCCCGAGCGCCGGAAAAAATACGACGCGAGCGGGAGGAATTCCAAGGTGCTGCAGCGCGCCATCGCCGCCGCCGTGGTCGAGCCGGCGCGGGTGTGACGCGGGAAGTGATTTGTGAGTGGTGCCGAGTCCGCAGTCGCGCGCAAATTTTCCGACTAAGCCCTAATCACGCTGCCGTCCGGACTGTTTTCCTTTTTCCACCATGAGCACCGCTCTCCTCCTCGACGGCATCGTCCTGCTGGCTTACTTCGCGCTCGTCTTCGGCATCGGCCTTTCGCAACGGAAAAAGAGCACGAGCATGGAAAGCTTCGCGCTTGCGGGGCGCGACATTTCGTGGTGGGCGGTGCTCGCCTCCATCCTCGCGGCGGAAATTTCCGCCGGCACTTTTTTTGGCACTCCCGGCGAAGGTTTTGAACTGCGCAACTTTACTTACGTCCAGCTCATCATCGGCTATCTGCTCGCGCGCGTCGTCGTCAGCGCGTTTTTCATCCCCGCATTTTACCGGCACAATGTGGTGAGCATTTACGAATTCCTCGAGACACGCTTCGGCCCGCGCACGCGCCGCATGGCGTCCGGCGTTTTTTTAATCACGCGCACGCTCGCGAGCGGCGCGCGCCTGTGGGTGCCCACGATTTTGATCATGCTCATGTGGCGCCTCGCGTGGCCGCGCTCGACCTTTGGGCCGTGGGACGAATTCTGGCTCACGGCCGTGGCGCTGGTGATCATCACGATCGGCACCACGATCTACACCGCTGTCGGCGGCATCCGCGCGGTGATTTGGACAGACGTGCTGCAGATCGGCGTCCTCTTCGCCGCGCTCGGTTTTGCGCTCTTCTATCTGATCGGGCACGTGGGCGGCTGGGCGAACGCGTGGCCGCATCTTGCTGGCGCGCAGATCTTCGACACCGGCCTCACGCCCGGCGCGGGCTTTTGGGGAAATGTGCATCATGTGCTCGAGCAGGAATACACGCTCTGGGCCGCATTTCTCGGCTCGACCTTCGTCACCCTCGCCACGTACGGCACGGATCAGGACATGGTGCAGCGCATGCTCACCGCGCGGAATCCGCGGCAGAGCGCGCGCGCCACGATCCTCTCGGGCGTCGCCGACATCCCCATCGTGTTCTGCGTGCTCAGCATCGGCATCCTGCTCGGCGTGTATTACCAGTTGCATCCCGATCCCGATCTCCCGCGCTCCGCGAGCGGCGCGATCAAGAGCAACCAGGTCTTCCCCTTTTTCGTGCTCAAGCAAATGCCCGCCGGCCTCCGCGGCCTCGTCATCGCGGGCGTCCTCGCCACCACGATGGGCTCGCTCAGCACCGCGCTGAATTCCCTCGCGACCTCGTACGTGCGCGACTTCCATTTCCGCTGGTTCGGCGAGCCGCGCAGCGATGCCGGGAAAGTGCGCGCACTGCGCCTCGGTACCGTGATTTTCGCGACGCTGCTCGTCGGCGTCGCCCTCGTCACCGCGTGGGTCGTGGCCACGCATCCACAGCTTCGCATCCTGCCGATCATCCTCGGGATTTTCGGTTACACGTACGGCTCGCTGCTCGGCATTTTCCTCCTCGGCCTCTTCACCCGCCGCGGAAACTGCGCAGGCAATGCCCTCGCGATGCTCGCGGGATTCGTCGTCGTCTCCGTGATGAGCGGACTGCACAACGACGTGTGGGCGCTCTTCACCGGCCACCCGCTGTGGAAGCCCGCATGGCTGCCAGTGATCGAATTTCCGTGGCGCATTTTGTTCGGCACCGTGACGACTTTTCTGATCGCCGTCAGCTTTTCAGCAGAGGTGCCGCGGCCCGCAAAACCGCATGGCTCCTAGCTTCCAGCGCATCGCGAAAATTCCCGCCGCCTTGAAACCGGCATCATTCCGACACTCTTCCGACGTGATCGCGTCGCAACGCCGCAAACTTCCACGCTCCACCGCACCGCAAGAATATTCTGCGGAAAAATGTTCGCGCTTTGCGTGGAAAAATCTTGGCACTGCGAAGCATGGTTTTCACACTCCGCCCGCACCTGCGGACGAAAGCCTGCGTGCTGTCAATAAGTTGTGAACAAAGTCAGCGCTCCCACTCCCCGATGCTCTCGTCATAGTTTCGTCACCGAAACTCCGGCGATTTTGCGCTGCGAGAAAGTAAATATGCGCGTTCCACATCATTGGTATCGGAAAGCCTGTGTGCCCAAAGTGGTTACGGACACGATTCTGAAATTCCCCAGCCTTTCGTGGAACGCGAATTTGTCCGCAGACCGTCACGCAAATTGCTGACCGCCCCTCCCGTATCCCCTTTTTCTCAAAAAATTCGCCCTCCGACCGCCTGTGGATAAGAAGCCTGAAGCCGCCGCCATCAAACCCCTCTGGGACAAAATTTCCACCGCTCTGCGGGCGGAGGTTTCACCCGAAGTTTTCGACCGTTGGTTCAAGGCCGTGGAGGCAGTCGAAATCACCGCGCAGCACCTCACCCTGAAGGTGCCGAACGACATTTACCGCTATTGGATTGAGGATAATTACATCAACAGCCTGCGCGCCGCGATCCTGCTCGCCGTGAAAGGACCGCTCGAAATCCGCTTCGTGTGCGACGGCACCGCCGCCATGCCGGAGCCCGCGGCACGGCGGGAAAGTGTGGCCGTCGTCACCGAGCAGGAGGCTGAGGAAAAGGCCGTCGCCAACGGCATGAACCCGCGCAACACGTTTGAGAATTTCGTCGTCGGAGCGAACAACCAGTTCGCGCACGCCGCGTGCGTCGCCGTCGGGCAGACGCCGGGGAAAGTGTACAACCCGCTCTTTTTCTACGGCGGAGTCGGCCTCGGAAAGACGCACCTCATGCACGCCGTCGGCCAGCACCTGCTGGCGAACCGCAAGGGCGCGAAAGTCGCCTACGTCACGAGCGAGAAATTCACGAACGAGTTCATTGACGCGATCCAAAACGGCACGCTCGTGAAATTCCGCAAACGCTACCGCCAGGTGGACGTGCTGCTCATTGACGACATCCAGTTCCTCGCCGGCAAGGAGCGCTCGCAGGAGGAATTTTTCCACACGTTCAACACCCTCTTCGACGGCCACAAGCAGATCGTGCTCAGTTCCGATCGCCCGCCCGCGGAAATCGGCAATCTCGAGCCGCGCCTCGTCTCGCGCTTCGAGTGCGGCATGACGGCCGAGCTGCAGCTCCCCGATGTCGAGACGCGCACCGCGATTTTGCAAAAAAAGGCCGCAGCGCTCGGCATGAAGATCGAGCCGGAGCTGATCGCATTTCTCGCGCAGCGCATCCGCACGAACATCCGGCGGCTCGAAGGCGCGCTCATGCGGGTCGCGTCATTCATTTCGCTCAGCGGCGGCACGCCGTCGCAGGAGCGCGTCGAGATGCTGCTGAAGGATCTCCTGCAGGAAGAGGCGCGCCGCAGCGTGAGCATTGACAACATCCAAAAGCGTGTCGCCGAGCATTTCGACGTGCGCTACGCGGACATGACGAGCAAGCGCCGCCCGAAGAACATCGCGTTCCCGCGGCAGATCGCGATGTACATCGCGCGCGAACTCACCAAATCCTCGCTCATGGAAATCGGCGACGCCTTCGGCGGCCGCGACCACGGCACCGTGCTGCACGCGCACCGGCTCGTGAAGGGGCGCATCCTGACGGACGAAAAAATCCGGCAGGTGGTGAAGTTCCTGCAGGATCAGCTCCAGCGGTAGAAATTCGGCGGCCGCTATTTTCCGCGCAAGTGCGCGAACCGGATGGCCCAGTCCCCGGGCAGGCGCAGCGGTTTGGCTTCGGGCATTTGCACCAGCGCGAGGCTCTGCCGGCAGGTCACCATCAGCACGCCATCCGCCGGGCGCAGCACTTCAAACGCGCACCAAAATCGCGCGCGCTCCACGCGATCCATCCGCCCGCGGATGAGCAGCCGGTCGCTGAGTTTTGCCGGTCGCCGATAGTCCGCCTCCGTGCGCAGCAGCACCGGGTAAATCCGCCGCGCCGCGAGTTCCACCATCCCGAGTCCCATCCGCTCGGCCAGCATCGTGCGCGCCGTTTCGATCATCCGCAGATACGCGAGATTATGCACCACGCCGCCGCAGTCCGTGTCGAAAAACATCACCTGCTGTTCGATCTCGATGCTCGGGTTTTCAGGCGCAGCTTGCTCTGCCGTGGTCGCGTTCACAGCGCGGAGAAAATCGCGGTTTCCGCCGTGTGAACAGCCATTTCACTCCGGCGGGAACATCCGCGCGACCGCGGCTGAGAACCGTCCTGTCGCTCCTCGCCTCACGATTCCCGCCGCCCCGCATCTTGGCACCTTGGCGGGATTTTTCGCCGCGGCGACCTCCCCGCCCGCGCGCAAACTCGCGCCGGGAGTTTTTGTTTCCCAAGTCCTCGATTCGCGTTAAATGCCCTGCCGCTTTCCCGCCTGTGGGCGCGTCGCCAAATCCGAATTTTTCCCATGTCCAAATATATCGAAATGCCGAAACTCGCCGACACGATGACCGAGGGCACGCTGCTGAAATGGCGCGTGAAGGAGGGCGACAAAGTGGCGAGCGGCGACATCCTCGGCGAAGTCGAGACGGACAAGGCGACGATGGAAATGGAATCCTTCGACGACGGCATCGTCCACAAGCTGCTCGTCGCCGCCGGCCAGAAAGTCCCGTGCGGCACGCCCATCGCGCTGCTCCTCGGCAAAAATGAGCAGCCTCCCGCCGACGGCGCGCTGCCCACGGTGGCCAAAAAAGCGGAGACCGCCGGAGCACCTGCAGGAAATGCGAGCGCCAGCCACTCCACCGCGGTCGCCCACGCGCCCGGATCGCGCGCCGCGACTTCGACCTCCGGTTCGCGCGCGAAAGCTTCACCGCTCGCCAAAAAAATCGCCGCCTCGAAAGGCGTCAATCTTTCCAACGTCCGCGGCACCGGCCCCGGCGGCCGCATTGTCGCGCGCGATGTCGAAAATGCGCCCGTCTCTCCAGCGGGCGGCGGCTCCTCGGTGCCGGTCGTCCCGCCGGTTCCCGCGGGCGAAGGCGACACCGTCATCCCGCTCAGCGGCATGCGCCGCATCATCGCCGAGCGCCTGCTCTCGAGCAAAACGCACCTCCCGCATTTCTACCTCACCATCGAGGTGGACGCCACGCCGCTGATGAAACTCCGCGCCGAGGCGAATGCCGCCGCCGAGGCCTCCGGCGCGCAAAAGCTCACCGTGAATGACTTCGTGCTGAAGGCCGTCGTCACCGCCGCGCAGAAAGTGCCGCAGGTGAATGCGACCTTCGCGGGCGACTCGATCATCCAGTACGGCGCGGTGAATCTCAGCGTCGCCGTCGCGGTCGAGGAAGGGCTCGTCACGCCCGTCATCCGCGACGCGCA
This sequence comes from Chthoniobacterales bacterium, assembly GCA_038326125.1. Lineage (GTDB taxonomy): Bacteria > Verrucomicrobiota > Verrucomicrobiia > Chthoniobacterales > Chthoniobacteraceae > SXWH01. Next base: position 1,324 of record JBBQJR010000029.1, on the reverse strand, counting down.
GAAAAAATCGCTGCGCGAAATCAGCGAAGCCGTGAAAGATCTCGCCGGTCGCGCGCGCAGCAAAAAGCTGAAGCCGGACGAATTCGCCGGCGGCACGATCACCGTCTCGAATCTCGGCGCGTACGGCATTGAGCAGTTCTGCGCGATCATCAATCCGCCCCAGGCGCTCATCCTCGCCATCGGCGCGATTATGAAAAAACCCGTCGTCGGCCCCGGCGACACGATCGTCGTCGGCCAGCGCATGAACATCACGCTCAGTTCGGATCACCGCGTCGTGGACGGCGCGGTCGGCGCGAACTACCTCACGGAACTCAAAAAGCTCCTTGAGTCCCCCGCGCTGATGCTGATGTAGCCGCCGACGGCAGGAGGCGGGCTGATCTTTTCTTTCCGTCTTCCGCCTTCCGAGTTCCGCGTTCAGCGTTCCGTGTTTGAAAGTATGTCCGTCTCCTGCCGTCGGCGGCTACTTTTTCAATGTCCACGCTTTCCGCAGCCACTCGCCGCGCGTGAGTTTGCCATCGGCCTTTGGCAGCGCGTCAGCGGCGATGCCAATCTTTAGCGCAAGCGCGATCCATTTTGCGGCGAGCGCCTCATCGAGCACGCGATCGAGTTCCGCCGCGTGATTCGGAAACGCCTCGTAGTACTGCCCGTGCAAATTTTTCCCGCGCTGACCGGCCTTCGCCGGCATCGGCGCGAGGCCGTGCCATCCGCCCGTCGTCCCCCACCACTGCACCGCGGCAAAATCCGCATGACCCGGCGGCACGTCGCTCACGTAGATCGTCGCCGCGCCCGTGGCGTGCAGCCGCGCCTGCAACTCCGGCACGCGCACGCGCTGCACCGTCGTGTGCGCCGCGTGCGCGAGATGCGCCGCATGGCCCGCCGCTTCGCCGAGCGACATCCAGATCGGCTCGAGCCGCAGCGCGCAGAAGCCGACATGCGACGAACTCACCGGCCCCGGCGCGAGGAGGTTCTCGATTTGCTTCGGCACGAGCACGCCGTACGGGATTTGGTAGGGCGGGACGGCCTTGTAAAACTCGCCCGTGTGCCTGCCGCCGAAACGCGATCCCTCGTGCGAAGTGCCGTGGCAGTTCGGACCGTAATCTCCCGTCGCGATCGCGTCGCCCCGCAGCACCGCGCGCGCATCACACGGTGTGCCGGCGATGTCCTCCGCGTGGTTCGTGTCACGCTCGGTGAAGACGTATGCGCCGATCATCCGCCGCGCCTCGCGCACGTAGAGCTGCGGCGGAAGGTGCGCGTTGTCGTCATACTCGTCGCGGCACCAGCCCCACGCGCGCGCCTCGTCGCGCACCTTCGCCGGCACCGCGGA
>JBBQJR010000028.1:0-14937 GCA_038326125.1 Chthoniobacterales bacterium | reverse complement strand
GCGAAGCCAGCCGCGCGGTCTTGCGCAACAGTCGCCCAGGATCCGGCCCGAGACTGCTGATGGCGACCATCACCTGTCCCGGTCCGGGCGCACCGGACTCGGCAGGCGAATTTTCGCGCTGTCGGCGGTCGAGAAAATTCGCGGTTTCGCTGAGCGTCATCTCGCGCAGACTCGTGAGGTTTTTCTCCGTGAAAAAATTCGCAAGCGCTGCCTGAATGCGCTCCTTCGGGTAAATCTTCCCCGCCTGGAGCCGTTCCTGCAAATCCTCCGCAGGCAGATCAATGTTCACGATCTGGTCGGCCTTTTTCAGGACTTCATCGGGTACCCGCTCCTTCACTTTCACACCGGTCGTTTCCTCGACGAAATTGTACAGCGATTCGAGGTGCTGGATATTGACGGTGCTGATGACGCTGATGCCGGCGCGGAGTAGATCCTCCACATCCTCATAGCGCTTGCGGTTCTTGCTATCGGGCGCATTGGTGTGCGCGAGTTCGTCCACCAGCGCGACCGTTGGCTTTCGCGCGATGATGGCGTCCACATCCATCTCCTTGAGCGTGATGCCGTGGTATTGGGCCAGCCGCGGAGGCACGATTTCGAGGCCGCCGATTTGCGCCGTGGTCTCGGGGCGCTCGTGCGGTTCGACATAGCCGATGACAACATCCACGCCGCGCTCCTTCAGGCGCCGGCCCTCGTTGAGCATCGCAAAGGTCTTCCCCACACCCGGACTCGGGCCGAGATAGATCTTTAGCTTCCCGATCTGCTGCTGCCGGATGATTTGCAGGAAATCATCCGCGCTAGGTCGTGTGCTGGAGTCCTCGGCGGGCATCGGGATGGACTATTTTTTTGGAGCCATGGCGTCTAGCGCGAGGTTGACCTTCAGCACATTCACACCGGCTTCACCGAGTATGCCGAACTGTGCCCCAGCGGTCGCCTTGGTGATTTCCGCTTTCACCACATCCACGCTGAGGGATCGTTCCTTGGCGACTCGGGCCGCTTGCCGCAATGCATTCTTCACGCTGATGTGCGGATCAAGACCGCTGCCGGAGGCAGTCACTGCATCACCCGGGATCAGACTGGCGGGCTTGATAGTGAGCGGCTTGGCATCGTCGTTAAATGCCGTGATTAGTTTCACCTGATCGTATTCGGCCTTGTCGGTCTTGAATGTCTTTTGATCCACGGGCTTCCCGTCTTGGAGCAGCTCGTATGCGATGCCATTCGAGTCACAATAGCCGAGAACGCGAAGCTTGATACCGTCGAAGTCCACCACATCCGAGGCGGGCGGGACCGTGCCGGCTTCTTTGCCAGCCATCGCAATGGACTTAGTCGTGCCGTTGATGAACTTCTTGCTAGTCGGCCCGAGATTGCTGCCACTAGAATTTGCAGCGTCATAGCCCGAGCCAGCCGCGGATGGGCGCGGCTGAAAATATTTGGAGCTGGTGAAGTTCTGCCCGAGCAATTCCGAGCCGACAATCTTGCGGTCGCTGCCTTCGATTAGGCTGCCATTGGCCTGATGCGAAAAGAGCAACTGGCTGGCACCCCAAACGATGACTGGATAGATGCCGCAGAGCAGAACCGCGAAGAGCAGTGTCGCGAGGATGGAAGTGGTGATTTCTTTGATGATGGTTTTCATTGGATGACAAAGGTTGCAGAGTTAGGCGAGGTGCAGCGCGGCGATGATCAAATCAATGGCCTTGATGCCGATGAACGGCACGATGACGCCGCCGACGCCGTAGATGAGCAGGTTGCGCTGCAGGATTTTTGCCGCGCCGAGTGGACGGAACTTCACGCCGCGCAGCGCCAGCGGGATGAGCAGGATGATGATGATCGCATTGAAGATCACCGCGCTGAGGATGGCGCTCTGCGGCGAGGCGAGCCGCATCACATTGAGCGGCGCGATCTGCGGGAACGCAACGAGCAGCATCGCGGGGATGATCGCGAAATACTTCGCCACGTCATTCGCGATGCTGAAGGTGGTCAGCGCGCCGCGGGTGATGAGGAGTTGCTTCCCGATCTCGACGACCTCGATGAGCTTCGTCGGGTTCGAGTCGAGGTCCACCATGTTGCCCGCTTCCTTCGCGGCCTGCGTGGGGGTGTTCATGGCCACGCCGACATCGGCCTGCGCGAGCGCGGGTGCGTCGTTGGTGCCGTCGCCCGTCATCGCGACGAGGTGTCCGCCTTCCTGTTCTTTGCGGATGAGCGCGAGCTTTTGCTCAGGAGTAGCCTCGGCGAGGAAATCATCCACGCCCGCTTCCTTCGCGATTGCCGCTGCGGTGCGCGGATTGTCGCCGGTGATCATGATGGTGCGGATGCCCATCGCGCGGAAACGCTCAAACCGATCCGCGAGGCCACCTTTCACGATGTCCTTGAGATAGATCGTGCCGAGCACCATTTCATCCAGTGCCACGATCAGCGGCGTGCCCCCCATGCCGGAGATTTTGTTCACATCGTCCTGCACAGGCTCGGGCAAGTTCTTGCCGGTGAAATTCTTCACCGCGTCTCCGGCACCTTTGCGATACTTGGAGCCATCGAGGTCCACACCGCTCATGCGCGTCTGCGCAGTGAACGGGATGAATACTGCATGCGGCAACTCGTGCAGTTCGCGTCCGCGCAAGCCGTATTTTTCCTTGGCTAGCACGACGATGCTGCGGCCCTCGGGCGTTTCATCGGCGAGCGAAGCAAGCTGGGCGGCTTCGGCGAGCGCTTCTTTGGTCACGCCAGGAGCGGGCAGGAACTCGGTGGCCTGGCGGTTGCCAAGCGTGATTGTGCCGGTCTTATCGAGCAGCAGCACGTCCACGTCGCCCGCGGCTTCGACTGCGCGCCCGCTCATCGCGAGCACGTTTTTTTGCACGAGGCGATCAATGCCCGCGATACCTATGGCGCTGAGCAGGCCGCCGATGGTCGTGGGAATGAGGCACACGAGCAGCGCCACGAGCACGGTGAGCGAGAAGTCCACATTCTGATAGATACCAAACGCCTTCATGGACATTAGCACGATCAGAAAGATAATAGTTAAGGCCGAGAGCAGGATGGTCAGCGCAATTTCATTCGGCGTCTTCTGCCGCTTCGCGCCTTCGACAAGGCCGATCATGCGATCGAGGAACGTTTCGCCGGGATTTGCGGTAATGCGGATTTTGACTGCATCTGAGAGCACACGCGTCCCGCCGGTCACAGCACTGCGGTCGCCGCCGCTCTCGCGGACGACAGGCGCGGATTCGCCGGTGATCGCCGATTCGTCCACGGTCGCGGCTCCTTCAATGATCTCGCCGTCTCCGGGGATGAACTCGCCGGCTTTCACGATGACGACATCGCCCTTCCTCAGGTTACTCGACGGAACCTCCTCCGCCTTTCCATCGGTGCGCAGGCGGTTCGCCTTGGTCTCGGTCCTCGCTTTCCGCAGGGTGTCGGCCTGGGCTTTGCCGCGGCCTTCCGCCATCGCTTCCGCGAAGTTCGCGAAGAGCACGGTGAACCACAGCCAGAGCGTGATCTGCAGCAGGAAGCCGAACGAGGCACCCTGCCCGTCGGTGAACATCAGCACGGTCGTGATGAGCGCGCCGACCTCGGTGACGAACATGACCGGGTTTCCGATCATGTGGCGTGGGTTGAGCTTTTTGAACGATTCGCCGATCGCGGGAACGATGATCGTCGGATCGAAGATGGAGTGAGTTTTGGCAGCCATATTGGTAAGGAAGGAGTTAGGTGTTGTTAGTTGGCAGTCCGATTAGAACAGCTTGCCGCCATGCATGAGGAAGTGCTCGACGACCGGCCCGAGCACGAGTGCCGGAACGAAGGTGAGCGCACCGACAAGGAGCACCGTGCCGACGACCAGGCACGTGAAGAGCGTGCCGGAGACCGGGAAAGTGCCGGCGCTTGCCGCCACGAGTTTCTTGCGTGCGAGTGAGCCGGCCAGCGCGAGGATCGGTATGATCATCGCGAAACGTCCGAAGAGCGTCGCGAGGCCGAGCGTGGTGTCATACCAAGGCGCGTTGGCGGTCAGGCCGGCGAAGGCGCTGCCGTTGTTACCGGTGCATGAGCTGTAGCCGTAGAGCATTTCGCTGAAGCCATGCGGCCCGTTGTTATTCGTGCCGTCGGTCAGCGCACCGGTGGTGTCGGGCAGACCCATCTTGCTCGCGCTCGCCCAGGCCGTGAAGCCGAGGATGGAGAACGCAAGGATAAGAATGACGAACGACGCCATCTTCATGTCGTAAGGCTCGATCTTTTTGCCGAGATACTCGGGCGTGCGCCCGACCATGAGGCCGGCGATGAAGACGGCGATGATCACATAGATAAGCATCCCATAAAGTCCCGCACCGACACCGCCGAAGACGACTTCACCGAGCTGGATATTGAGCATCGGGACGAGTCCGCCGAGCGGAGTGAATGAATCATGCATTGAGTTGACCGCACCACACGACGCGTCGGTGGTGATCGTCGCAAAAAGTGCGGAATTGAAGACGCCGAAGCGAACTTCCTTACCCTCCATGTTGCCGTCGGCGGGATCAACGCCGAGGGCCGCGAGGTTCGGGTTGCCAGCAGCCTCATTGTGCCAGGCGACCATTACACCAGCGAAGAACAGCGTGAACATCGCCGCCCACACTGCCCAGCCGTGCCCCTGGTTTCTCACCATGCGGCCAAGGTAAAAAGTGAGCGCGCTCGGGATCGCAAATATCGAGAGCATTTGCAGGAAGTTCGAGAGCGGCGTCGGATTCTCGTAAGGATGCGCGGCATTCGCGTTCGCATAGCCGCCGCCATTCGTGCCGAGCATCTTGATCGCCACCTGCGAGGCCATCGGGCCTTGCACGATGCTTTGCGTATCCACCTTCTGGTCCACCATGATCGGCGTGGTTTGATCGACCATGACCGGCTTGCCCTGCGCATCCACGACCGGATTGTTCTTCTCGTCCGTCTTCTGCATCTGCTTGGTGAGAATCACCGGATTGTTCTTGTCGTCCATCTTCGCCACCTGCGTGGTGAATGGATCGCTCAGGTGGGCAGAGTCAAAGGGCTTGAAGTTTTGAATCATGCCCTGCGATACGAGAACGATCGCGAAGACCACGCAGATCGGCACGAGCAGGTAGTATGTAACGCGGGTGACATCTACCCAGAAATTGCCGATCGTCTTCGCCGAATGGCGTGCGATGCCGCGCACTACTGCCGCCGCGATGCCGATGCCGACGGCAGCCGAGACGAAGTTATGGATGGCCAGGGCGACCATTTGCGAGAAGTAGGTCATTGTCCCTTCGCCGCCGTAGCTCTGCCAGTTCGTGTTCGTGGTGAAACTAGCAGCGGTATTGAACGAAAGATGTTCGCTCACGGAACTGAGCTTCTGGGGGTTGAAGAGGGACTGGAATGGAAGCACCGCCTGCAGGCGCAGGATGGCGTAGGTGAAGAGCATCGAGAGCAGGCTGAAGAGCAGCATGGCGATGCTGTATTGCTTCCAGTCGTGCTCCTTCTTCGCGTCAACGCGGATCAGCTTGTAAGTCAACCGTTCCAGCGGTTTGAAGACGGGGTCGAGGAATGTCTTGCCGTCAACGTCCAGCACCTTGCAGAGGTAGAGGCCGAGAGGCTTGGTAATCGCCAGCAGGATGCCGACGTAGAGAATGAGTTGAATCCAACCTGAGGTGTTCATGTGCAGCGTTAGTTAGAATTTTTCCGGGCGGATGATCGTAAAGATAAGGTAGGCGATCAGCCCGAGTGCGATGAGTCCGACGATGATGTTTTCCATTTGGTTGGTGTGGTTAGACCTTTTCGCAGGCCCAGATGAAAACGAGCATCAGGACAAAAAAGCCGATGGCGGTTAGAATGAATAGGATGTCAGGCATAGTGGTTGGTTTGTTAGTTTGGAGGAAATCGAGGCGGAAGTTGCAGGCATGGTTATTCTCCCAAGTTGAATGGCTCCTTGCTTGAGCCGAAGTGGAGCAGCTCATAGATGCGTCGCATATTCTGCTGTGCCGGCTCGTAACGCTTATCGAGCTTGATCGCGTGACCGTAATACTTTTTCGCGCGGTCGAAATCCTCCTGCATCTCGAAGAGCACGCCCGCGAGGTTGAATGCCTCGGCAGTCCCTTTCATATCCAAAGCACGGATAAGGTGCTTCTTCGCTCCGGCGAAATCCTGCAGATTGAGCATTCGCTTGGCGGTAACAATATACGTGTCGAAGTCCGCCGGTGGCAGTTTCGCGGCCTCTTGGGCGGCCGGCTCGGGTGCGTGACGCTGCAAGAGATCGGTGACGATCTTGCGGAGGGCTTCCGGGGTGAGCGGCTTCTGCAGGAAGTCAATCGCACCCAGTTTCATCGCCTGCACCGCGTGCGGGATATCACCGTAGGCCGTGATGATAACCGCAGGCGTCGCATGTCCGCGCTTGCGCATCTCGGCCAGCAATTCGAGTCCGTCCATCCCCGGCATGCGCATGTCCAGAATCGCCAGATCGAAAACGGCGACTTCCAACTCATCGAGTGCTTTCGAGCCGCTATTGGCTTCGATGACGAAGTAACCTTCCGTCTCAAGGGCCATGCGATAGTTGAGCCGGACATTTGGCTCATCGTCCACGATCAGGATATATTGGTGTTTGCTCATGTGGTTTCTCCTTTGCTGATGGCCGGCAGGTCAAAATAGAATTCGCTACCTTTGCCAGGAGCGCTCTTGACGCCGATGGCGCCGCCTTGGGTGGCCACGATCTCCTTTGCGATCGCCAGGCCAAGGCCCACGCCGGGCACTTCCGAACCGGGAACCCGGAAGAAGCGGTCGAATAGTTTGGATTGGTACTCCAGGGGAATGCCGGGACCGTGGTCGGTGACCGAAAAGCGGACGTTGCCATCCCGATTCCGGACGCTCAGTGCAATTTCCCCGCCGCGCTGGGTGTGCTTCGCGGCGTTGGAGACGAAGTTTGAAAAGACATGCGCGATCTGCGGTGCATCCACAAACACGCAAGGCAGGTTAGGCGTGATGTTTGTGACCAGCCGCGCTCCGCGGGATTCCACAAGTGCCCGCAGGTTCTCACCCGCGCTCTCGACCAGTTCTTTCGGCTCCACCTCCTGGCTTGGCAGCACGGCCCGGCCGGATTCCAACTTCGCAAGGTCAAGCAGGTCATTGATCATCCGCAGCAAGCGCTCCGAATCTTCACGCGCAGCGAGCAGCAGTTCGGTTTGTTTGTCGTTGAGCGGGCCGATGCGTTCTTCCAGCAGCAAATGGAGGCCCATCCGCACGCTGGTCAGTGGCGTCCTCAGTTCATGACTTACGGTGGAGACAAGGTTGGTCTTCACCTCGTCGAGCAGGCGCAGGCGCGTCACGTCCTGGAGAATGACGGCCGCGCCGAAAATGTGCCCAGACTCATCCCTCATCCCGATGATGCGCGGGAGCATGAAGACCTCGTGATCTTCCACACGGAAGACGAGCACCTGCTCGAAACTAGTCGGAAGAAAATCAGGCGCGCCTTTGAAGACGCGATCCACCTCCGTCTGCACGGCGGGTGGGAGGCCGCCATTTTGTGCGATTTGGTGAAGGAATTTGTTGGCCGCCGGATTGGTGAAATCAATCCGTCCATCCGGGCTAAGGGCGATAATCGGGTCGGGGAATGCCGAGAAGGTGATCTCTGTCATCTGCCGCGCCTGAGTGATTTGATCGCCCATCGCCTGCCGGTAGGCGCGCAGCCTGGTGGCCATCTTATTGAAGGTATCTGCAAGCTGGCCGAGTTCATCGTCTGAACCCACCGGCACGACTTGGTCAAGTTTGCCCTCACCGAGTTCCTTCGAGACCGCCGTTAGCGCTTGGATCGGCTGCAGAATCGAGCGTTGGAGTCGTGTAGCAAAATAGATCGCGCTGGCGATTCCTACGCCGATGGCAATGAGCATGTAGCGCGTGGATTGCGCACTGAGATGGCGGGCATCGCGGTCGGCCTGCACCATGTTGTCCTGGTTGATGCGGATAATTTCCTGCGCTTTGTCCTTAATCTCCGTGAAGGCCGGCAGCATCTCGCCGAAGTACATTTTCCGACGCGCTTCGATTTCATTAGTCTGCCAGAATGCGTCCGCCTTGGTCGCATAATGCGCGTGGAGTTGCTCTACTTTGTTCGCAAGTTCCTGCTCGCCCGGCAGCGTGATGTTGCCGAGTTCGACGCGCAGGTTTTCGCGGAAGGCAGTCACGCTTTGCGCGTACAGCTTGCGCCCGCGTTCCTCCTCACCGGCGAGCGAGAAGAAGAGTGCGGAATCCATGCGTTCAGCGGTTTCTTTCATTTGTTGTCCAGCGAGGACGCTGCGGAAGTTTTCCCGGAGGATGACATCAACACTGTTGCCGAGTTTCGCGAAGAGTGAGACGGCGTAGGCGCCAATCGCCACGAGCAGAATGAAGAGCGGCGCGAGACCGAGGAAGATGCGTCGCTTCATGGCGCAGAGTTAGGCCCGCAAAGATGCGTGACTAGATGGCAATTTCCCGATGCACGACGCATCTTGCCTGCGTTGCTTCGGGCCGACTTCGATAACAAGGGTGGACTTAAGCGCATTTTTCACGCGGCGCGCGATGCGCCGCCAGCCGTGAAGCCGTTTGGAAACCGGCGTAGTGCAGAAGTAGATTTTCATGCCCTTACTCTTAGCCCGCTGCGTGCCACCGGTCGGACCGCGCCGCGCAACAAGCTGTCAGAAAAACGCTTGCATCGGAATAAGCTGAAACTTCCCCGTGCTCGGACCGTGCAAGTTGCACGATCGACCGCGCCTCGGGATTGCAGTTTGCAAGACGCCGCTCACCGGCGTGACTACCTACAGCTTCTTCCGCTTCCGATAGAGCGTCGCCGGGTCAATGCCTAGAATCGCAGCCGCTTCATCTAGCGTCCGCGTATTAGCCATCACCCGCCGAATATGCTCCGCCTCGATTTCTTCCACCGTAAATGTACCGCCCAATCGCATTTCGGAGGTTGCGTGAATTGTGTCGGAAAGATCCGCCGCCTCGATCACCGCGCCGCTGCACAAAATCACCGCCCGCTCAATGACATTGCGCAGCTCGCGGATATTACCGGGCCAGCTATAACTGCGCATGGCTTCCAGCGCGTCGGGAGAAAAACCGCGCACACTTTTTCCCGAATGGCCCGCGAAAAATGCAAGATGTCCCGTCGCGATTTTCTCCAAGTCGTTGATGCGCTCGCGCAGCGGCGGCAACCGGAGCGAAATGACATTCAGCCGGTAAAACAAATCCTCGCGGAACTTACCGTCCGCGACCGCCTGCGTGAGGTCGCGGTTCGTCGCGGAGATGACGCGCACATTTGCACGGCGCGGCTTTGTTTCGCCGACGCGCTCGTATTCCCGCTCCTGCAAAAGCCGCAGCAGTTTGGCCTGAATCTCCAGCGGCAGTTCGCCGATCTCGTCGAGGAAAAGCGTGCCGCCATCCGCTGCTGCGACCTTACCCAGCGTGTCCGCATGAGCGCCGGTAAACGCGCCTTTCACATGGCCGAACAGGTCGCTCTCCAGCAGGTCGCGCGAGAGGCTCGGGCAGCTCACCGTGACGAACGCCCCGCCGCGCCGCGGACTGCGCCCGTGCATGGCGCGCGCGAGCACGCTTTTGCCCGTGCCGTTTTCGCCGAGCAGAAGGATTGTCGCCTCGCTCTCCGCGGCCTTGAACGCAACCTCGAGCGTCTTCTGCATCGCCGGCGATTGTGAGGTGAGATCATTTTCCGGCCCCTCCGCGCCGAGCCGCGACTCCAGTTCCGAGACCCGCCGCTCCAGCTTCCTCGTCTTCTCGATGCGCGCGAGCACCTGCCGCACCTGATCCGGCGTGCAAGGCTTTGGTAGATAGTCGAACGCCCCGCGCCGCATCGCCTCCACCGCGGTCTCGATGGAAGCATACGCCGTCACCATCACCACCGCCGCCTGCGGCGCGATGCGCAGGATTTCCTCCAGCACATCGAGCCCGCTCTCGCTGCTGAGCTTGAGATCGAGGAGCACCGCATCGAACGGCGCAGCGCGCAGCGCCGCCAGCGCGAGTGCGCTGTTTGACGCAGATTCCACCGCATGATCCATGGACTCGAGCGCTATGGTCAGCGTGCGGCGGATATTCTTTTCGTCGTCAACGATCAGGATGCGCATCCGTCAAAAATAGTCCGCATCGCAAATGTTGGCGAGCATCACGGCGAGCCGGTCGCAGCGCTCGTAAGATTGTGCACGGCCAGCCCAGCGGTCTGCGATGAGCGGGCTCGTCGTCGCCTTGCTGCTGTAAAAACAGACGCACGGATCGGGTTCTGAAAGAAATCGGCCTGCTGATTTTATCCCTGGTTGAGCACCTGCTTCAGGAAAGGAGCGGTCCGACTCACCGTGTCCGCGGCTACGACTTCAGGCGTGCCGCACGCGACCACTTCGCCGCCGGCCGCGCCGGCCTCAGGGCCGATGTCCACGACGTAATCCGCGTCGGCGATGAGCGAGAGATTGTGCTCGATGACGAGCACCGTCGCGCCGTCGTCCACGAGGCGGTGTAGCACTTTCAGCAACTCGGCGACATCGGCCATGTGCAGGCCAATGGTCGGCTCTTCGAGGAGATACAGCGTGCTCTTCGGCTCGCGCTGGCGACGCAGGCGGGAGTTCGCGTCGCGCGCGACGCCTTGCACAAGTTCGGCGACGAGCTTTAGCCGCTGCGCTTCGCCGCCGCTGAGCGTCGGGCTCGGCTGGCCGAGTCGCAGATAGCCGAGTCCGGTGTCGCAGAGCAGCGCGAGCGGACGGTGAATTTTTTGCGCTGCCTTGAAAAATTCCGCTGCTTCAGCGAGCGACATTTCCATCACGTCGCCGATGCTTTTTTCGTTGTAGAGCACTTCGAGCGTGGCGGGATTGAAGCGCTTGCCGTGGCAGTCCGTGCACGGCTGGTAGCTCGTCGGCAGGAATGCCATCTCCATGCGGATCACGCCCTGTCCGCCGCATGTTTCGCAGCGTCCGCCCTCGGTGTTGAACGAAAATCGCGACGCGGTGTAGCCGCGCATCCGCGCCGTCGGGAGCTGCGCGAAGAGCGCGCGGATTTCGTTGAACACGCCGAGATACGTCGCGGGCGTCGAGCGCGAAGTCTTCCCGATGGGCGACTGATCGACCTCGTGCACCGCCTCGATAAATTCGACGCCCGCGAATGAAGGAACGCCCGGCCGCCGGACGAATGCATCCGCCTTCGCCGGTTTTCCAGATTTGGCCTTCGACGTTTTCGCCCACAGGGCCTTGCCGCGCTTCACGGCTTCCTTCAGCTCCCGCTCGACGCCGGGCTTCAAGACACCGCGCATCAGCGTGCTTTTTCCGCTGCCACTGATACCGCTGATCACGCTCAGTCGGCCGATGGGGAAACGCACGTCCACGTTCTTCAGATTGTTTGTCGTCGCGCCGTGCAGCTCGAGCCACGGCACACCCTCGAGCGTGCGGCGCGTGCCGCGCGTGGGGTGCGCGAGCGGGTGGCGTAAATATTTTCCCGTCGCGCTGCGCTCGCACTTCGCGATGTCGGCGAGCGTTCCGATCGCGCACACTTCGCCGCCGTGGACGCCCGCGAGCGGGCCGAGATCCACGACGGTGTCCGCGCGGCGCATCGTCTCTTCGTCGTGCTCGACCACCACGAGCGAGTTTCCTTTTCCGCGCAGCGCGATGAGCGTGTCGAGCAGCGCATCGTTGTCGCGCGGATGCAGGCCGATGGTCGGCTCGTCGAGCACGTAGAGCACGCCGCGCAAATTGCTGCCGAGCTGCGCGGCGAGGCGGATGCGCTGGCTCTCGCCGCCGCTCAGCGTCTTCGCGCTGCGGCCGAGGCCGAGGTAGTCGAGGCCGACTTTGCCCATGAAAGTGAGCCGCTGGATGATCTCGGGCACGATGTCCTGCGAGATCGGTTTTTGCGCGTCGGAAAAAGTGAGCGCCGCGACCGCGCCGAGCGCATCGTGAACGGACATCGCGGCGAAGTCGGTGATGGAAAGGAACACAGACATCTTGTCTGTGCGGCCAGCGGGCATCCTGCCCGCAGCGCCGCGGCCGGACTGCGATCTCGAACCAGCGGGAAAGATTCCCGCTGGCCGCACAGGCTGGAAGTCTGTGTTCCGGGCGCACACTCGCACCGCGCGCGCCTGCGGATTCAGCCGCGCGCCGTGGCATTGCGGACACGGCACGGCCTCACCTTCCTCCAGCGATTCGCCCTGCCGCTCGATGTCGAGTTCCTGCTCCAGCGCAGTCTCCAATCGCGGATTCACATAATGCTTCCACACTTCGCCGAAGCCGCGGCACTCGGCGCACCAGCCGTGCGGCGAGTTGAACGAGAAGAGCCGCGGGTCGAGTTCCTCGAACGACCGCCCGCAATCCGGGCACGCCTGCTCGGTGCTGAGAATGGTGCCGCGTTTGTTCGCATCGAGCACGCGGATCGTGCCGCGCCCGATTTTCAATGCGCTCTTCACGAGTTCCGCGAGCCGACGCCGACGCGGGCCGCGCGTGTCGGCGGGCGTGCGCTCGCCGACGAGCACTTCGATGGTGTGCTCTCGGAAACGCTCGAGCTTTGTGAATTCGTCCACCCGCACGAGCTTGCCATCCACGAGCAGCGTCTCGAAACCCTGCCGCCGCGCCCATTTCGCGACGTCCGTATGGAAGCCCTTGCGCGCTTTCACGAGGGTCGCGAAAACGCTCACCCTTCCCTTTTTGGCAAACTCCTCGACGCGGCGCGTCACCGCAGCAGTCGTCTGCGATTCGACCGCGCAGCCGCAATCCGGGCAGTGCTGCACGCCGAGCTTCGCAAAAAGGAGGCGCAGAAAATGCCAGACCTCGGTGACGGTCGCGACGGTGGATTTTCCTCCGCCGCGCGTGACGCGCTGCTCGATGGCCACGCTCGGCGGAAGGCCGGTGATGCGATCGACATCGGGCTTTTCGAGCTGCTCGACGAACTGCCGCGCGTACGGCGACATCACATCGAGAAAACGCCGCTGGCCCTCGGCAAACAGCAGGTCAAACGCGAGCGTGCTTTTGCCCGAGCCGCTTAGACCCGTGATGACGACAAGCTGATCGCGCGGAATTTCGAGCGAGATGTTTTTCAGGTTGTGCTCGCGCGCACCGTGGATGCCGATGGCGCGACTGTTGCGATTCGCTTCGGGGATCTCGGCCACGGGAAGCAAGTCGGATGCGTGCTCCACGCTCGCTGATTCGCCCCGCAAAATCGCGCGGAGGAAATGTCCCGTGTGCGATGCCTCCACCTCCGCGACTTCCTCCGGCGTGCCGGCGGCGACGAGCAGCCCGCCCTCCGCGCCGGCCTCGGGGCCGAGATCGATTACGTGGTCCGCGCATTTGATCACCTCGAGATTGTGCTCGATGACGAGCAGCGAATTCCCCTGCCCCACGAGTCGATCGAAAACTTTCACGAGCATCGCCACGTCGTCGAAATGCAGGCCGGTCGTCGGCTCGTCGAGAATCAGCAAGGCGCTGCCGGGATCCTGCTGCGTGAGGCGCTCGACGAGCTTCAGCCGCTGACTCTCGCCGCCGCTCAGCGTATTCAGCGGCTGGCCGAGGCGGATGTAGCCGAGGCCGACTTCCTCCAGCACGCGCAGCGGCGCGACCACGCGCTTCGCCGCGCGCTTCTCGAAAAATTTCACGGCCTCCGCAACGGTGAGTTCCAGCACGTCGTGGATGCTTTTCCCCTCGACGCGAATTTTCAGCACATGCGGCTGGTAGCGCTTTCCCTCGCATTCCGGGCAACGCACGAAGACGTCGCTGAGAAATTGCATTTCGATTTTTTCAAAGCCGCTGCCGCCGCAGCGCTCGCAGCGTCCCGCGCCGCCGTTGAAGGAAAATGCACTCGCGCTGAGTCCTTCGCGCAGCGCTTCGTCCGTCATCGCGAACATCTCGCGGATGTCGTCGAAGACGCCGAGGTAAAGCGCGGTGGTGGATTTCGGCGTGCGCGCAAGCTGCGACTGATCGACGAGGATGACCTGATCGATCTGCCGCGCGCCGACGAGCTTCTTCAAAGCGCCGGGCGTGTTGCCGCTGGCGATGCCTTTTGCCGACAGCAAATTTTCGTAGAGCACGCTGTGGACAAGCGTGCTCTTGCCCGAGCCGCTCACGCCGGTGACGCAGGCGAAGACGCCGAGCGGAAACTCGACCGTGAGGTTTTGCAGATTGTGCTCGCGCGCGCCCTCGACCCGCAGCCACGCGGAAGGCTTGCGGCGCGCGGTGGGGATGGGGATGAATTTTTCGCCGGTGAGGTAGGCGGCGGTCAATGAACGCCCAACGCCCAACGCCCAACGCCCAACGCCCAAGGATCGCGGAGAACGTTTTCCGGGAGTTCGAAAACTATTCGCCGCGCTGTGAGCGTTGATCTCTGAAAGTTGGGCGTTGGATGTTGGAAATTTGGCGTTGAATTTCTTCCCCTGAACGTTGGGCGTTGGGCGTTGGGCGTTGGGCGTTGAAATGAGTTCCTCAGCCGGTCCCGCAAACACCAACTCGCCGCCCTGCTCGCCACGCCCCGGCCCGAGTTCGACGAGGTGATCGGCAGCGCGCATCACGGCTTCCTCGTGCTCGACGACGAGCAGCGTGTTGCCTTTGTCGCGCAGCGATTTCATCACGCGGATGAGCCGCCCCGTATCGCGCGGATGCAGGCCGATGCTCGGTTCGTCGAGGACGAAGAGCGTGTTCACGAGCGATGCGCCGAGGCAGGTGGTGAGATTCACGCGCTCGACTTCGCCGCCGCTGAGCGTGCGCGTGGCGCGGTCGAGCGAGAGGTAGCCGAGGCCGACTTCGAGCAGGAAGCCGAGCCGTGAGCGGACCTCGCCGAGGAGCCTTTCGGTGGTAGAGTCGGAGCGCCCTGCGTTGTCACGCTGTGCGGACAGAACGGCGGCGTTTGCTAGGACGACAGGGGAGTTTTCGGGTAGGGCGGGTGTTCCACCCGCCGCGCCGGGGATTCTACCCCGGGCGTTCTATTCAAGCTTTGCGTCCTTTTAAAGCTCACCTTGTGCGACGGCCGATGTTCCGG
>JBBQJR010000027.1:0-14968 GCA_038326125.1 Chthoniobacterales bacterium | reverse complement strand
GCAGAGCGTCGCAAAGTTGGAGTTCACCATCACATTCACCTGCACCGCGCTCGCGGCAATGACCGCGGGCGCCATCGTGCGCAGCACTTCCGCCACGCCCGAATCGCGCCAGTGGAAAGCCAGCCGCGGGTGATAGCCGATGCGGCGCAGCGCCGGAAACTGGATCACGAGCGGCAAAAATCCGCCGATGAGCGTGCCCCACGCGAGGCCGAAAAGCGCGTGCCGCCCGAAGCCGTGATCCATCCACCACGCGAGCGAGAGTCCGCCGAGGATGCTGCCGATATTGAAAAACGACGACGCCATCGCGGGCCAGCCGAAGACGTGTTTCGCGTTCAGCATCCCCATCACCTGCGCGGCGAGCGACACCATGAGGATGAACGGAAACATCACCGTGGTGAGCTGAGCCGTGAGTCGTGCGTCGTCGCCCTTGAAGCCGCCCGCAAGCACGCCGATGAGCTGCGGTGCGAAAATCATGCCGAGCGCCGTGATGACGCCCATCACACAAAGCGTGAGCGTGCCGATCCGGTTCGCAAGTTTCCACGCGGACGGCTCGCCCTCGGTCGCGATTTTTTTCGAGAAGACCGTGATGAACGCCGTCGAGAGAGCGCCCTCGGCGAAAAGATCGCGGAGCAGATTCGGCACGCGGAACGCGATGAGAAAATACCCGAGCGTCTTCGTGCCGAAGAGCGCGTTGAACAGAATCTCGCGCGCGAGCCCGAGAAGCCGCGAACACAGCACCGCCGCGCCGACAATCGCGGTCGCGCGTCCGGTGCGCGGGAGTTTTTCCGGCGCGGTCTCAGCCACGTCCCGCGGCCTTTCGCAGTCGGTCGTTGATCGCGATTCCCAGCCCGTCCTCCGGCACATGCTCCGCCACAATGAGATCGAGCCCCGCGCTGTCGAGCAGCCGCAGCTTTGCAAAAAAGGTCGCCGTCCCCTCGCGCAGATCGCCGGTGCGGCTGAGGATCTCGACGGCTTGGAAGCCGCGCGCATCATCGCCGCTGCACCATGCGAGCAGGCCGAGGCGGCGTCTCGGATCGCCCGCCGGCCGCTCGTCGGGCCGCAGAAGCTGCAAGGGCGTGGCCGGCGCGTAGTGGCTCTTCATTTGTCCCGGCGCGTTCGGCAGCGCGCTGCGATTTGCCACGGCGACCGTCTCGGCGAACGGCTGCAAATCCTCCGCGGTGATCGGCCCGCTGCGCAGGATCCAAATGTTCTCCTCGCGCAGCGTGACCACGGTGGATTCGACGCCATGCGTCGCCGGTCCGCCATCCACGATGAGGTGAATTTTCCCGCCGAGTTCCTCGAGCACATGCTGCGCGGTCGTCGGGCTGATGCGGCCGAAGCGGTTCGCGCTCGGCGCGGCGAGCGGCTGGCCGAATGCCTGCACGACCGACTGAAAAATCGGATGCGAGCTGATCCGCACCGCGACCGTTTCCAGGCCGCCGGTCACAACATCGGGGATGAGATCCGTTTTCGGCAGCACGAGCGTGAGCGGCCCGGGCCAGAATTTTTGCACGAGCCGATCCACGAGCGCGCGATCCGATTTCGGAATCGCCGCGACGCCATCGAGCCAGCCTGCATCGGGCAAATGCACGATGAGCGGATCGAATTTCGGCCGGTCCTTCACGTTGAAAACGCGCAGCACCGCGTCGGGATTCGTCGCCCACGCGGCGAGGCCGTACACGGTTTCCGTCGGCAGCGCGACCGGGAAGCCGCCGCCGAGAAGATAGACGGCGGACTCGACGGCATCCTCGATTTGGCGCCGGGAATTTGCGGAGACGCGGTGGGTGATCATGGCCTGTGGGAGAGCGCGGCCCGCGCGGCGCGAACTTTATCCGCGGCCTCCTCGACGGTCGCGCCGAAGGCGGTGAGGTGGCCCATTTTCCGTCCCGGCTTCGGCGATGTTTTTCCGTAGAGATGGATTTTCACATCGGGAAATGCGGCCGCGGCTTTCCAATCCGGCTCGCCATTTTTCCACGCGTCGCCGAGCAAATTGGCCATCGCCGCGGGACGCAGCGACTCGGTGCTGCCGAGCGGCAGGCCGCACACGGCGCGCACCTGCTGCTCAAACTGGCTCGTGATGCTCGCGTCGAAACTGAAGTGCCCGCTGTTGTGCGGGCGCGGCGCGAGTTCGTTCACGACGAGGCCGCCGTCGCGCAGCAGAAACATTTCCACCGCGAGCACGCCCACGAGATCGAGCGCGAGCGCGATGGAGCGCCCGAGTTCCGCCGCGCGCTCGGCGACCGCGGCGGGCAGGCACGCGGGGCAGAGCGTGATGTCGAGAATGTGGCTCGCGTGCTCGTTGTCGCACACGGGCCACGTCGTCATCGAGCCATCGAGCCCGCGCGCGACGATCACGGAAATCTCGCGCTCGAAGGGGATGAATTTTTCCAGCACCGCGGGCTGTCCGTCGAATGGCCGCCATGCCTCCGCGAGATCATCGCCGGGCCGCAGCTTGCGCTGGCCTTTGCCGTCGTAGCCGAACGCGGCGGTCTTCAGCACACCGGGTAATCCGATCTCCGCAGCAGCGGCGGCGAGTTGCGCAACGCTTTCGATTTTCCGAAATGGCGCGACGGGGATTTTTGCGCCGGCGAGAAATTCCTTTTCGCGCAGACGGTGCTGGCAGATGTGCAGCACCTTGCCCGAAGGCCGCACGGGGCAATGCTCGGCAGCCCACTCGACGGTGCGCGACGGCACGTTCTCGAATTCAAAGGTGAGCACCGCGACGGACTTCGCGAACTTTCGCACTGCGGCTTCATCGTCGTACGACGCGTCCGTTTCAAAGTCGGCGACCTGCCCCGTCGGCGTGTCGCTGTCCGGCGAAAAAGTATGCACGCGATAACCCATGCGGCGCGCGGCGATGGCAAACATGCGGCCGAGCTGCCCGCTGCCCATCACGCCCAGCGTCGCACCGGGCAAAATCGCGGCCGGGGGAATCGTCCGTCCGTCGCTCATGGAAGCTTCTGGGCCTTCACATCGGCGGTCTGCTTTTTGCGAAACGCGATCAGTTTTTTCCGCACGCCGTTATCGTGCAGCGCGATGATCCCCGCCGCGAGCAGGCCCGCATTTTTCGCCCCCGCCTCCCCGATCGCGAGCGTGCCGACGGGAATCCCCGCGGGCATCTGCGCGATGCTCAGCAGCGAATCGAGGCCCTTCAGCGCGCGGCTCTGCACCGGCACGCCGAGCACGGGCAAGTGCGTGAACGCCGCGACCATCCCCGGCAGATGCGCCGCGCCGCCCGCGCCCGCGATGATGACGTGAATCCCCCGCTCCGCCGCGCCGTCCGCATACTCCGCCATGAGCGCCGGCGTGCGGTGCGCGGACACGACGCGCGCCTCGTGGCGAATCCCGAATTTCTCGAGCATCTCCACGGCGTGCCTCATGGTTTCCCAATCGGACTTGCTGCCCATGATGACAGCGACAAGCGGGCCGGATTTCATGCGGCGTGAGTAAAGGCGGCGCGCGCGATGTGTCGAGTGACGAGTGCGGGCGGGAAGAAAATCCCGCTTTCAACTCCCAACGCTCAACTCCCAACGCCCGACGTCCAAGGGCAGAAGCAAGCGCGCGAGGAGCGTATTTCCTTGGGCGTTGGGCGTCGGGCGTCGGAAGTTGGGCGTTGAATGCCCTTCCACTTTTCCCCTCGTCACGTTCTCGCTTCGCGCTGAATCTTGCGCGCATGGCTGACGCCGCCGAAAATCACGAACCTCCCGAGAACATCGTGCTCGTCGGTTTCATGGGCAGCGGAAAATCCACGGTGGGGCGGATGCTCGCGCGGCAGTTGCGCTTTCGATTCCTCGACACCGACCGGCTCGTCGAAGAACGCGAACGGTGCGCCATTCCTGAGATTTTTTCGCAGCACGGAGAGGCGTATTTTCGCGAATGCGAAACCGCCGTGCTCCAGTCGCTGCACGGCGTGCGGCAGCGCATCCTCGCGACCGGCGGCGGCATCGTGACGGTGCCGGAAAATCTGCCGCTGCTGCGCGCGCTCGGCCTCGTCGTGCTGCTGAAGGCGGACCCGGAGGAAATCTACCGGCGCGTTTCGCGCAACTCCGAGCGGCCGCTCCTGCAGGTCGAGGATCCGCGCAGACGGGTGATGGAAATGATGACCGCACGCCAGCCGCTCTACGAGACCGCCGCGCATTTCCAAGTGGACAGCACGCGCCTCCGCCACGAGGACGTGACCGCAAAAATCGTGGATGAGGCGCACCGCTTTTTCCACTGGGAGCGACCCGCGCACCGCTAGAGAAATGATGAATCCCGCGGAACTGAAGAGCGCAATCCTCGCGGAGGCGCATGCGCTCGGCTTCGATGTGTGCCGCGTGGCGTCCGCGGAAAAACCGCCGCACGCGGAGGAGTTTCGCGCGTGGCTCGGCGAGGAAAAGCACGGCGACATGGCGTGGCTCGCGCGCAACGCCGACCGCCGCACCGACCCGAATCTCGTCCTCTCCGGCGCGCGCAGCATCGTCGTGCTCGGGATGAATTATTGGAACCGCGACCCCGCACCGAATTCAAAATTCAAAATTCAAAATTCAAAATTTTCCGCGGGCCGCTTTGCGCGCTACGCGTGGGGCGACGACTACCACGACATCATTGAGCCGCGGCTCTGGCAGCTCGATGCGTGGATGCAAAAACACGGCGGCGCGCAGCGGCAATACGTGGACACGGGGCCGGTCCTTGAGCGCGACTTCGCGGCGCTCTCCGGCGCAGGATGGCAGGGAAAAAGCACGATGCTCATCCACCCCAAACTCGGCACCTGGCTTTTCCTCGCGAGCATTTTGACCACGCTCGATCTGCCGCCCGACGAGCCGATGCCCGACCACTGCGGGAAATGCACGCGCTGCATCGCCGCGTGCCCGACCGGCGCGATCACCGCGCCGCAGAAACTCGATGCGCGCCTGTGCATTTCGTACCTCACGATCGAAAACAAGGGCGCGATCCCGGAGGCGTTGCGCCCGAAAATCGGCGACCGCATCTACGGCTGCGACGACTGCCTCGACGCGTGCCCCTGGAACCGCTTCGCCCAGGAATCGCGCGAGGCGCGCTTCGCGGCGCGCGAGTTTGTGACGAGGCCGCTGCGCGACTTTCTCGTGCTCGACGACGCCGCCTTTCGCACGCTGTTTCGCGGCTCGCCGATCAAGCGCATCAAGCGTTCGCGCTTCCTCCGCAACGTGTGCGTCGCGCTCGGCAACACGGGCACCGCCGACGATCTCCCCGCGCTGAAAATCGCCGCCGCCGATCCCGACCCGCTCATCGCGGAACACGCGCAGTGGGCGGTGAAGGAAATCGAGTCGCGTGCAGGCGCCCAGACCTAATCGGCTGCCTCAAGGTCCAAGATCTTCACATGCCGGTCGGCAAAATCGATCCAGTATTTGATCGCGAATCCTTGGCTGAGATGAACGGCGAGCGGAATTCCGCGCTCATTCGGCTCCATGTAATCGCACAACCGGTCGGGAAATTTCCCGATGCGAATGAACACATCCTTGAGCATCCTGCGCAATGTGACCGGGAAATGATTTACCGTTTCGATGACTTCCCAGTCCACCAAGAGGCGATAACCGCTCACGCCGTCGGCTCGTTCAGTCGCAATGCAGCGTCGAGTTCAGCCTCGCCGACCCAACGGCTCGTGTCCCTGTCCGCGATCTTCCCCTCGATTTTTTCCCAAAAGGCGCCGTCGTTCTGCCGAGCGAGGGAAACAAGATAAGCGATGAGTTCACGGCGTTCTTCCGCGGGAAGTTTCGCTGCCTCAGTTTTGAACTGATCGATGCTCATTCGGCGAAATTATCCGCGTTTTGCTGCGCCACAAGCCTACATCTCCCGCGCCCACGACGGGCGTTGCGTGAGGTGGAAGAGCATCTCGCCGGCCTTCGGCACGAGCAGGACTCCCTCGTCTTCGCGATTCGCAAAGTCAGCCGTCTTGATGCTGCGCGGGTCGCGGTAGCCGACGTTGATGGCCTGGCAAACGTCCTCGGGAATGCCGGTCGCGAAGGTCACGAGCACGCGGCATTTTTCCACGCCGCCGTCCATTTTTCCGATGCCGCGGACGTGTGTGCTGTGCGCGATGACGCCGCGCGGCGTGTTTGCAAAACGATTTAGCTGCGAAGTAAAATAGTCCCGGCAGTGGTAGCCGATTTCCGCGATGTGGCGGCCGTGCGTGACCGAGAGCTCGTGGATGTGCGGGGCGTAGATGATGAGTTCGCCGCCGTCGGCGACGACGGGTTCGAGCTTGTACATGCATTTTCCGCCGACCCACATTTCGTCGTACATCTTCGGCGCGCACGAGAGCACGGTGTGAAAGGGGCGCTCTTTGTACGTGATGTGGACGCGCCGCGAGACATCGCTCGCCACCTCCCACGCGCTCACCGGGTCGCCATACGAGAGCGCCGCGAGCCCGCCGCCGCCGTGCGCGGGATCGCCGGGCGTGACGACCATGCAGAAGCAGCGCTTCGGCACGGTCACGAGTGACGCCACGTAATCCACGACTTTGCGCACGGGCGTCCATTTGTTGCCGATGATCATCGGGTTCGTCACGAGCGCGCCGAGCCAGTGGAAATAGTTCAGCGCCGTCGGGCCGCTCACGCCGGGGAAAAGATATTTGTTGCCGCCGCTGAAGCCGACGACCTCGTGCGGGAAAACCGGGCCGATGATGAGCAGCAGATCGTAGTCGAAAATGCGCGCGTTCACCTCGACCGGCACTTCCTCCGCGAGCAGTCCGCCGCTCAGTTCGCGGCTTTTCTCCACGCTGATTTTTCCAATCGTGCGCAGCGCGGTGTCGTCGTCCCACGCGTGGTTGAAAAGTTGCACGCGGGCGTATTTCGCGCGCTTCTCCTCGAGCGTGATGCCGAGCCGCTCGCACATCGCCTCCTCGCTCATCGGCTGATGCGTGCCGAGCGCTATCATCACATCGAGCGCGGCAGTCGCCCCGCCGACCTGATCGAAGACACCCGCAAACATCAAATCCAGCGGGCAGGTGCGCGTCGCGTCGGGCACGATCAACAGGACTTTTTTCCCGCGATATTCGTCGGCCGGACACGCCTTCGCGATGAACTCGAGGGCTTGCGCGGCGGAGAGGTTTGTCCCGTCGGGGGCGATGTGGGAGAGAGCGGTCATGGGTGAAATTTAATTTGCGACGGTGGAATCGGACAGCAGGAACTTTTGCACGCGCACAATCAAGAGGACGCACCATGTTGCGGCCACGCGAATTGAAGGGCGCTCGCTCCCGCAACCCGCCGCCGTTCCACGAAGTGTACGCCTCCGGCGCGATCGTGGGTCGGCGACAGGAATGTCGCCGCTCCCAGTGCGCGCCGGCGGCGCAATGCGCAGGAAAGTCAGCGCTTCGCGCGCACCGCGGCGGCGAGCGGTTTCACGAAGGCGGCGACTTTTTCCACGAACTGCGGGTCGCGGCCGAATTCCGCGATGCGCTTCACGATGGCGCTGCCGACGACCACCGCATCCGCCGCCGCGGCGACGGTGCGGACTTGCTCCGGCGTGCCGATGCCGAAGCCGACCGCAATCGGGAGCGCGGTCGTCTTTTTGATCGCGGCCACGCTTTCCGCGAGGCCCGCGGCGACGTCGCTGCGCTCGCCGGTCACGCCTTCGCGCGAGACGTAGTAGATGAAGCCGCCGGCATCGCGCGTGAGCAGCGCGATGCGCTCCGCGGGCGTCGTCGGCGCGACGAGGCGGATGCGTTTCAGCGGACCGTGCATGCGGAGTTCGGGCGAGGCCTCATCTTCATCAGGCGGGAGATCGAGGAAGAGCACGCCATCCGCGCCCGCCGCCTCGGCGTCGGCGAGGAAGGCATCGAATCCGTGGCGATAGACGGGATTCATGTACGTGTAAAACACGATGGGGATTTCGCTCACGGTGCGGATGGCGCGCACGCATTCGAGCACACCATTGAGCGTCGCGCCGCTCGCGAGGGCGCGCGCACTGGCGAGCTGGTTCACCACGCCGTCGGCGAGCGGATCGCTGAAAGGGACGCCGAGTTCGATGATGTCCACGCCCGCGCGCTCGAGCGCCGGGACGAGCGCGCGCGTCGCGGCGAGTGTCGGATCGCCTGCGCAAATGTATGCGATAAAGGCCGCGCGCCCCTCGGAGCGCAGGCGGGCGAAGGTGGAATCAATGCGGTTTTCGGACATGGAAAATGGGCGCACAGGATGCCGGGGTGCGCGGTGATTGACAGGAATTTTCCGAAGAACCATCCGCGCGGCGGCGCAAAGCAGGCGAGGTTTTCATCCTCGCGCGGGCGAGCGCAGCGAGGTTGCGGAGAAGCGTGGGAATCACACCGTTCTTTGCTCCGCGCCATCCCGCCGCTTTCGCCCATCCTCCCGCGCGAGGTTGAAAAACCTCGCCGACATTGCGCCTCGCGGCTCTCACGATCCCGCCGCCTTATTGACGGCAAAATCTTTCCGCCGCGTTTCGATGTGGCTGTGCGCGAGATTCGCCGCTTCATTTGCCGCGCCCAAAAAATGACCGCCGCAACCACACTGAAGATCCACGAAATCTACGAGTCCATCCAGGGCGAGAGCACCTGGGCGGGGTGGCGGTGCGTGTTTGTGCGGCTCACGGCTTGCGACCTGCGCTGCACGTACTGCGACACGGAGTACGCGTTTTACGAGGGGAAGAAACGCACGCTCGACGAGATCCTCGCGGAGGTGCTCGCCTTTGACTCGCCGCTGATCGAGATCACCGGCGGCGAACCGCTGCTGCAAAAGAACGTGCTCCCGCTCATGGCCGCGCTGTGCGATGCGGGGAAGACGGTGCTCATCGAAACCAGCGGCGCGCACGACATCTCGAAAATTGACGCGCGCGTGCATCGCATCATGGATCTGAAGACACCCGGCAGCGGCGAGTGCGCGCGCAATCTGTGGAGCAACATCGCGCAGCTCGAAAAGCGCGATGAGGTGAAATTCGTGATCGGCTCGCGCGAAGATTACGAGTGGTCGCGCGACCGCGTGCGGGAGCACGGGCTCGCGGAGCGATGCGGCTGCGTGCTGTTCTCCCCGATCTTCGGCCGCATTGAGCCGCGGCAGATCGTGGACTGGATGATCGCGGACAAAGTGCCCGCGCGCTTTCAGCTTCAGATGCACAAATTCATCTGGGATCCGAAGCAGAAGGGCGTGTGAAGGGCGCGTGGCTGCGCAATTTTGAATTTTGAATTTTGAGTTTTGAGTTTTGAGTTTTGAGTTTTGAGTTTTGAGTTTTGAGTTGGAGAGTCGGGGTCGAGGGCGCATCTCCGATTCCGCTCACTCAGAATTCAAAATTCACAATTCACAATTTCATGACCGTCCGTCTCACGAAAGATTTCCAATTTGAAGCGGCGCAGACGCTCCCGCATGCGCCCGAGGGGCACAAGTGTCGGAAGATGCACGGGCACAGTTTCAAGCTGGAGATTTCCGTCGAGGGCGAGACGGATCCGCAGACGGGCTGGTTCTACGATCACGCGGAGATTTCCCGCGCGATGAAGCCGCTGCTCGCGGTGCTCGACCACGGCTATCTCAACGAAATCCCCGGCCTCGAAAATCCGACTATCGAAATCATGTGCGCTTGGTTTTGGCAGAAGCTCGCGCCGCAGCTTCCCGGCCTCGCGGAGATCGTGGTGCATGAGACGCCGACCGCGCGCTGCTCGTACCGCGGGGAGTGACGAAACGCTTGGCAACCGCGCCGCGCCCGCTATTTTTCCGCCCGATGAAACGCCTCGCACTTGCCTTCTCCATTGCCGCCGCCGCCATCGGGATTGGCGCTTGTGAGCGGCAGTCTTCGGCCGACTTGCCCAAGCATTATCAGCACAAGGGCAGGCACGGTGAGGCGGCGGGACACGAGGCCGCGCCCGCGCACGACGATGCGGCAAAGGCGCCGGCGGGCGGACACCAAAGCTAGCGCGCGGGCCAAGCCGATTTTGGAAAGTGACATGACGCCGGAACCCACACCAGGCTGCTGGCGGAGGCGGTGGAAAAGTTTCGGCTGCGCGGGGCGCGGCATCGTCCTGCTCGTGCGCACGCAGGCGAATGCGCGCATCCATCTGCTCGCGACGGCTGCCGTGATCGCGGCGGGCATTTCCTTTCACCTCGCGTGCAGCGAGTGGGCGCTGCTCGCCGTGGCGATCGGCCTCGTCTGGATCGCGGAGGGCGTGAACACCGCAATCGAATTCCTCGGCGACCGGATTTCGCGAGAGCGCGACGAGGCGATTCGGCGCGCGAAAGACGTGGCGGCGGGAGCGGTGCTGCTTGCGGCGATCACGGCGGCGACCGTCGGCATCCTCGTGCTCGGGCCGCACGCGTGGGCGATCCTGCGCGGGTAGGACGCGTTAAATGTGCGCGCGCGCGACCGCTACTTCGCGCCCTGTTCGCCGTTGCCTTCGAGAAAATAGGTCGCGCCGTGGAAGGTCATCGTGCGGAGATATTGCGTCCAGCGGACGGGGCCGAGATCGCGCGCGGCTTCGAGGCGTTTTTCCTCGGGCGCGGCGGCATCCGGCGGGCGTCCGCGGATGGCCTCGAAAAGCACGCGTCCATCGAGCGGGGCGGGCGGGCGGATGCCGAGCAGCCAGAGCACGGTCGGCGCGACATCAATGTTGCCGGAGGGAAGTTCGCTGCGCACGCCGACGCGGAGATCCGGCCCGGCGCCGATGAGCGTGTTCGTCTGATCAAACGGGCTGAGCGATCCGTGCATGCCGCCGCCGGCCTTTTTTGCGCCGTCGTGGATCAGCATTCCGGGCACGCCAAACGAATTTTTTTCCGCACTCCAGTGAGGCGCGACGACGACATCCGGTGCGCCCGGAGAATCCACCCCGGCGGCGCTGAGCGGGAACGTTCCCTCGATTTTTTCGCGGGAAAAAATCACGCCGCTCGACGGCGCGCCCTGCAGCACCCGCACGAGTTTCGCCGTGGTCTCCGCGTCGTGACCGATGACGTAGAGCAGCGCGGTCGCGCCGGTGTTGACGATGAGGATGTCGCCTTTTTCTGGCGGCGAAGTGAAGACGCGGCGGGCGCGGAGCCCGGCGTCGGTGAGCAGTTTCGCGAGGTCGGAGCCCGCGGAGATCGTGGAGAATCCGTGATCGGAGACGACGAAAAGATCCGTTTTTTCCAGCGCGCCTTTTTCCTGCAGCGTCGCGAGGACGATGCCGAGCATGTCGTCCGCGCTGTGCAGCGCGGCGAGCGCCTCGGGCGCACCGGGCGAATACGCGTGCTGCGAAAAATCCGGGTCGCTCATCCAGAGCACGGAATATTTCGGCACGTCTTTTTTCCACAATTCGGCAGTGAGCGTCTCGGTCGTCCAGCGATCTTGCGCGGTGTTCGGAAACTTCACGGCGGACGGGAAAAAGCCGCGAGCAGCGCGCAGGCCGGCCATGGCCGCGGCGGGCGCACTTTTTCCCGCAAAGACATCCACCGAATCGCGCGCCGCCGGGGAGGCCCGCACCTCCGCGCGATCCTGCAAAATCGCGACGGGTTTCGTGCCCGCGACGGCGGTGCGAAAGCCGGCCTGCTGCACGGTCTCGGCGACCGTCGCCCCGGCGATGTGCCGGCCGTGCGTGAGTTCGTCGCCGTGGCGCACGACCTCGAGTTCCTCGGTGCTCACGCCTTTGCGCGGGTCGATGCCGGGCCGGAATTCCCGGTTGCCGATGATGCCGCTGTGCGCGGGCTGCAGCCCGCTCGCGAGCGCGGTGCCATTCACCTCGGTCGTCGAGGGAAAGGCGGGATGGTGATTTGCAAAAAAGACGCCGCGCTGGGCGAGCGCAAAGAGATTCGGCGTGTGCTGCGCGCTGACAAGATCCGGCCGCATCCCGTCCCACACCATGAGCACGACATGCTCGGCGCGGCCGCGATCTTCCGAGAGCGCATACGCGGCGGGCTGGATGGGAACCGCGGATTTTTTTTCGCAAGAAACGACGAACAGCGCGGCAGCGAGACCAAGAGCGAGGGTGCGAGGATTCATCGGAGAAAGAGCGGCGGAGTGGAGAGGGAATCCGTGCGCGCGTCAAAGCCAAGGCGAGGTTGGCGGTGGCTTAATTTGGATTTCACTACGAAGGGCACGAAGCACACGAAGGAGATGCGCATCAAGACGCAACCCATCCAAGAGATCCGGCTTCGTGTCCTTGGTGCCCTTCGTAGTTCAAATTGAGCCCCGCCCGTCCCCGGCGCGCGACGCTATTTTTACGAAGTGCCGCTGCTGTTCGCAGTGCTGCGCCGTACCTCGCAATTTGACGCCGAGGGCCGGATGATTTCGCGCAGGCACGCGATTTCGTCGGCGACGTCGGCCGGATTTTCCAGAGTCTGCCGCACCTCCTCCTCCAGCATGTCGCGGTAGGCGCGCAGGTGCCGGTTCAGCGTGACGCGCAGCCCGCCTTCGCTCGTGCCGAGGCGCGCGGCGAGCGCTCTTGAATCGTGGCCGCGCAGGCTCCCCCCGGAAAGCAGCACGGGACGCAGGGTAAAAAAAACGCCTTCCCTGCCCTCCGCGACGCACTTCGATTTCAGCCGGTTCAACACGCGCACCATCAGCGCGTGGCACCACTTCCGATCGAAGATTTGTTCGGGCGTTTCGGTTTCGGAGAATTGCTCCCCGGCATACCGCACCTCGTCATCGGCGTGCGCGTCCGGCGGGAATTCGTGAACCACCGCGAGCCTCCTCGCCTCGCCGCGCCGCCAGTTTGCCAGAAAATGCGACAGCGCCATACTGAGGTAGCCGCGCAGCTTGCCCCGCGTTTCCTGCGCGACTTCGAGGGCGTGGGCGCTCAGCAGTCTCAGCAAAAATTCGTGCAGCGCATCCTCCGCATCGCAATGCGCGAGGCCGCGGCGGCGGATATACGCGTAGAGCGGGAAGCGATATTGCGAGATGAGATCCTCCATCGCGGGGCGCGCAACTTTGGTGTCCGCGCTCCGCAGACGGGCGACGAGCGTCCAATGCGTTTTCGGAAAATGGGCCTGCTCCCCGCCGCTCATGCGAGCCGGCGCGACGTGCGCGCTTTTGATGAAGAACGGAGGTCGTCCGCGAACCGCGGGACCGCGGGAATCCGGCAAAACGCGCAGTCAAATTTCCCGCATTCGGATGGAAAATTTTGCCCGCACCTTTCCCCGGGGTCGCTGGCATTTTTCATGGTCAGTCGATCCATCGCGCAAATTTATTGTCACGCTCGGTGTGCTCCGCGCGCGTCTGCAAACGCAAGAAAAAAGGCCGCGTGGCCTCGCGGCTCGCTTCTGCGCTTCGCGCGCGGGGCGGAATCATTTTGCGCCGCGCCCGCCATCCCGGCACGCTCGCGGCGTGAAACGCGCCATCTACGCAGGCTCCTTCGATCCGATCACCAACGGCCATCTCGATGTGCTCACGCGCGCGGCGAAGGTCTTCGATCAGGTCGTGCTCGCCGTCGCGGTGAATTCGGAAAAGGTCGGCCTTTTCTCCACGGAGGAGCGCGTCGCGCTGCTGAAGGAAACCGTCGCGCCGCTGCCGAATGTCCGCGTGACGCACTTCAACGGGCTGCTCGTGGAATTTGCGCGCATCGAAAAAGGCACCGCGATCATCCGCGGGCTGCGGGCGGTGAGCGACTTCGAGTTTGAGTTCCAAATGGCGCTGATGAACCGCCGCCTCGAGCCGACGCTGGAGACGCTCTTCCTCATGCCGAAGGAGGAATATAGCTACGTGAGTTCGCGGCTCGTGAAGGAAGTCGCACGCCTCGGCGGCGATATCGCGGCGTTCGTCCCGCCGTGCGTGGATCGTGCGCTGCGGGCGAAATTTTCCCGGTGAGAAGGCAACGCGGCCGGGACTGCGGCGATTGAATCCACGCTGTGCCCGGCATACTCAACCAACGCAACTTTCCCCCTGACATGAATCCAAAAATCCTCTGGCCGGTCGGATGCGCGGGCGCGCTCGTGTTGGGATGGCTTGCCGGTTTCATCATGGGCGGAACGCCCGGAGGCGGCACCCACACGCCTCACCAATCGCTCGCGGAAACATCCGCTCCTTCGGCATCGAAGATCACTAGGAGGGTGGAAAAAGATTCGTCGGCGACGAATGCCACCGATGCGCGCGGGCAGATGCAGACCATCCGTCGTGCTCGGCAACATCATCGGCGACCTCGCCGAGCAGGACCCGCAGCGGGCCATCGGCCTCATCGCCGAACTCCCCTCCGCCAAGCAGGCGAACACCGCAGGCAGCATCGCAACCAGATGGATGCGCAGCGACCCGGAAGCCGCCGCCGCCTGGGCGCTGCAGCTCCCCGAGGGCGAAGCGCGGAAAAACGTGCTCAGCAGTGTCGTGAATAACATGGCGATCCAAGACCTCACGAAGACCGCGGGCTGGCTCGAGCAATTGCCGCTCGGCCCGTCGCGCGATTGGGCAGTGCGTGAATTCACCGGTCGCGCCGTCACCGCCGATCCCGCGGCCGCCACCGCGTGGGCTGCGACCATTTCCGACGAAAGATTGCGCAGCAGCGAAATCGAGCGCGCCGCCTCCAAGTGGCTGGGCAAGGACAGCGACGCCGCAACGCGCTGGATCACCGGGAGCACTCAGCTCGACGAAAAGGCGAAGAAACGGCTGCTGCCGAAAAATTGACGGCCTCACCGGACGCGTCCATTTGCAATCGCGCGGCTCCTCGCTACGATCGCACGACGATGAAGGTCCTTGTCTTGCAAATTCCCGAAGAAGGGATGCACATTGAAGGCGACGAGCCCTCCGAAATCCTCGATCTCCACAGCACCCGCGCGCGTGCGACCGGGCCGATCGAGTACGCGCTCGATGTCGGCCTGAGCGAGGGCGGCCTTTTTGCCTCCGGCACGCTCGCCGTCCCGGTCGAATGCGAGTGCGTGCGCTGCTTGGAAAAATATCCGCGCACGCTGGCGGTGGAGGATTTTGCCTGCCAGGTGGATCTCGCAGGCCGCGAGATGGTGGACTTGACAGAACAGGTGAGGGAAGACATTCTCCTCGCCCTTCCGGCCCATCCGCACTGCGACTGGGATGGCGAAAAGGTCTGCAAAGCCCAGTTCCG
>JBBQJR010000026.1:0-15159 GCA_038326125.1 Chthoniobacterales bacterium | reverse complement strand
CGGCGGCGCGCGCAGGCCAAGTGAGGGCGATTTCGGACTGAATGCGAACATGTAGTTGGTAATCGCCTTCTCCAACACAAAGTCGCCGGCCTGTTGCAGCGGAATACCAGCATATGGATGCCGCCCCATGAAGAGCGTCTTGAAAATCAAGACCGCGAGGCCGAAGAGGTCATGGTTTGGAGTTCTTCGCAGTCCGCGGAAACTCCGTCCCTGCAATTCCGGTGCGGTCCAGAGCGGGATACCGACATCGCACGTCCATGCGTGACTGCCATTTTGCACTTGGTATGAATCACAATCGATCAACCGCACCATGCCATCCTGCGTGATGAGAAGATTACCTTCATTCACGTCCCCGATGACGACCCCCAAGCGATGGATCGAGTCGAAGGCTGCCGCGCAGTTTCGCGCGACGTGAACAAGAAAATCCCATCCAGCAGATGGAAACTCGACAAATCGCTCACGCGGGCCAAAAAGTTGGTGGATTTCTTTACCTTTAGCCAGCGGCATTAGAAATCCACGAGGCTCGCGACCGTCTGTCACGAGCGAAGTAGGCCAAGCGGCGAAGCTCAGCAGTGCAGGATGCGAACCGGCAAGCTGGGCGAGATAGCGAAGCTTGGTTGCCTTCTCTTGCGACGGCGGTTCGTGATAGAGTTTGACCACGTGCCCAGGATGGCTCGTCGCATCAAACGCGGACCCTTCGCCGCCTCGACGACCGATCTGCCGACCAACGACGACTCTTGTGCCTTCGTGATCAATGAGAGAAGGTTGAGGCACGGTCTGAAAGAAATTCCATCTTCGTTTTGCGTATTGCCAGCGAGTCGGCAGAAGCTTCCTCCGATGGCGGTCCGAGCAACTTCAAATCGCGTCGGCAGGCAAGCACCAGCGTCTTGTCATCGTCTGTGCGCTCTAGTAGCGCCGGTGACGACAAGAACTCGATTAAAGGTGCTCGTAGGCTTGTCTCGTCATCGGCCGCGTCCAGCGCTTTGAATTTGGATTCAAAGAACGGAGTATGCACCGAGCGCGAAGCGAAATGCAGAGCTAGACTTTGCAGACCATCTGAGAACCCAGCGATGGCGGAAAGCGTTTCGCGCATGACGCTAAACTGCATCACTTCACGCCAGTTTGGAGAAGTGATGAAGGTGGTTTGATTCGCGTATTCCCCTCCGGACGGCCACGTCACCGCATGGTAAGCGCCATTGCTTTGTGCGATCCATGCGCCATCACCGACCTGAACAAAGATCGAGCACGATTCTCCAAGGATTCCGACCAATATCGTGCATGCAAATTCGCGAACGGGAAGATTCCGTTCGCGAGCAACCTGCTCCAGCCACTCTCTTGTGCTGAGGAACCACTTGGCGGCGACGTGCTCGTTTATCTCGAACAAACTGACGCCGGAGCGAGCAATGCTTTGCAAAACGTGTCGCACCGCCTCCGCTGAACCGACATCCGAAGCCGAAGCGCTACCTGCACCGTCGGCGATGCCGATCAGGAGCACCCGATCGGAGCCAAGAAAACACGAATAGTAATCACAAAAATCCTGACACGGAGTCTGGAGTTTCTGATGAGACGTTCCGACGACACTGCTCCCAATCGCGCGCCACATCTTGCTTTGTGACTTAGACCTCCGCCCAGCCGTTTGGCGCTGTCGGCGGCGTCAACTGAACGGAGTCTCCCGGCGCTGAACGAGATACCGATTGTTGGGAATTCGAAAGCCACTGAAACAGTGTTCTGAATTGGAGACCTTTTAGTTTGAGCGGCTCGCGAGTGGACAACTGCTTGAGTCGTTCCATGTCTGCGTCTTCAACACCAACCGCAAAAAACGAAAATGCCTTCGCTTCTTCGCCGGCTTTGATTCGCGCAATCGCCTCCGGCCATTGTGGCGTATTGATGTCGGTCGGGCCACCATCGGTAATGAGGAACACCCAAGGCCGGTAATAACCTACGCCATTATTTCGATACTCCTTCTTTCGTTCATCTAGTAAATCGAGACCTCTGATCACCGATTAACCAATCGGCGTGTCGCCATGAATCGTCAGCGCAGGTGGAGTGAAAATGTCTGCGGTTGCGAAATTTTGCACCACATCAACGGTGCCCCCAAAAGTCACGATCCCGACCTCAACCCTCTTCCGCGCCAGTCCATCTCCAGCGAGATCATCTTTGTAGGCCACCAGCCCTTCGTTGAGTTGTCGGATACGCTCACCTTGCATCGAAACCGAGACATCGAGAATCAGAAGCGACGCACAGCGCGGCTCCGGGTTGTCCGCAAACTCATTTGCGGCCGTCGAGGTAAAAGGGTTTTGCTCCATGCGCCAGATTTTCGACAAATGAGTGCCCGATTCGCAAGGAATATCGCGGCGGATTTGCTGTCGGGCACCGGGGAGCAATGAGTGGCCCGGGCGAAGCAGACGGGCGCGACAGATCGCGCAGATCGCCGGGTTCTTCAGCTTCGGCACGAACGACCTCACGCAGACCGCGCTCAGAATTTGCCGCCGTTTTTTGGAGAAAGGCTTGGGCGGCTATCTCCGCTGCACTCCGGTTCGCGCGACGACATGGGCAACTTCCTCAACGCCAACACCGAAAACCAAGTTTTCAAGAAGAACCCATTCGCGTCGCTCGATCAGACCGGCGTCGGCCAGTTCGTACAGACCGCCATCACCAAGGGCCGCGCCACGCGCCCCGATATCAAGCTCGGCATTTGACGTGCGCCTCCGCGCCCGCGTGCTGATCGCAACCGCACCTTCAAGTGCCCGCGCTCTCACGAGCGCGGCAACGAAAATCACCGCCGCCCCGGGGAAACCGGGGCGGCTTTTTCGTTCGCACGCGCAGCCGGCGACGATTGCCAAGACCGCGAACTGCACCTTAGCCTCCGCGCCATGAACGCCGACGAATCCAACTCGCTCCGGGAGCCCGTGCGCAAGCGCGTCGGTGGAAGCCTTGCCGGCAGAAATCCCCTCGCGCGCGTCGAAGCACTCCGCCGCAGTGCCCGTGCGTTCCTCGGTGAAAAATGGAAACCCCGCGATGATGGAACCTTCGTTCGAAAAATTGTTGGCGCGGCTCG
Source organism: Chthoniobacterales bacterium (assembly GCA_038326125.1). Taxonomy (GTDB): domain Bacteria; phylum Verrucomicrobiota; class Verrucomicrobiia; order Chthoniobacterales; family Chthoniobacteraceae; genus SXWH01. The sequence goes on along the minus strand of JBBQJR010000026.1, from coordinate 12,101 downwards.
CTGAGGCCGGCGTGCAGTTCATCCTCGTCGGCGGACTTGCCGTCGCGTTGCACGGGTACGTCCGTCTCACTGAGGACGTGGACATTCTCCTCGATCCCTCCGACGAAAACGTGCGCCGGTTCATCGAGTGCCTCGCGGGATTTGGTGAAGGCTTTGCCCGCGAACTCAGCCCCGCCGATTTCACCGACGAGGAAGGCGCCATCCGCATCGTCGAGGAGAGCGAACACTGCCAGCTCGACGTCTTCACCCGCATGGCCGGCCTGCACTATGCCGACCTCGCGACTGACGCCCCCGCGCACACGCTCGGCGGACACACGCTGCGCTACGCCTCGAAGTCCGCTCTCATTCGGCTGAAGTCCGCCTCCATCCGCGAAAAGGATCACTTGGATGTCTCCGCGCTCCGCCGACTCGAACAGGATCCGCAGGCTTTCGACTGAATGGGATTTTGAAAACCCAACGAAACGAAACCGCGGCGGCTTTTTCGTTTCCCATCACACTCGCGCCCGCTACTTTCCCGCCGCATGAAACTCTCCATCCTCGCAAAAATCTGCTGTGCAGCCGCCGTCGCCACGTTCAGCGTCATGCCCCTTATGGCTGACTCCAATTCTGAAAAAGGCGAAGCGTTCCTCAAAGAAAACTCCAAGAAGGAAGGCGTGAAAATCACCGCCAGCGGACTGCAATACAAGGTGCTCAAGGAAGGCAAGGGCAAGAGCCCGAAGAAGACCGACACCGTCGAGGTCCACTACAAAGGCACGCTGCTTGATGGCACGGAATTCGACAGCTCCTACAAGCGCGGGCAGACCATCGAATTTCCGCTGAGCGGCGTCATCCCGGGGTGGACCGAGGGCGTGCAGCTCATGAAAGAAGGCGCGAAATATCAGTTCACGATTCCCTCGAAGCTGGCTTACGGCGAGCGCGGCACCCCGGGCGGGCCCATCCCGGCGAATGCCACGCTCATTTTCGAGGTCGAGCTGGTCTCGGTGAAGTAGCGCGCTGCCTCGGTTTCCCATCGGAGGCTCGCAGCCGGTGCAGAATTGACAGTCGCCAGCGCGCGCGGCAGTCGTCGCGTGTTCATTTCCCTCCCTGCTCAAACTTATGAAAACGTTCCTGCTGATTCTCGCAGTGGCACTGTGCTTTCCCACCCATCACATGCTCCGCGCGGAGACGACACCCGATGAAATCGTCATCGAGGCGCTGATTGACGGGAACTCCGAACTGCGCGTGAAGAAGACGGGAATCTATTGGATCAACGCCGAGGATTCCAAACCCGGCCGACACGGCGGCGGGAACCTGCCCACTTACATCAACGGCCAGCCGTGGCACCCCGTGTGGGGCATCCCGCGCAAGGAGAAGGGATATGACAAGAGCTCGCAGCACGGGATGATGTCGGAACCCGAAAAGCTGGAGTTTGCACTGCTTTCGGTGACTGCGATTCGCGGAGGAACAGGGATCGATAAGCGCGATGAGATCAAGGTGACGACTGTGGACGGGGATCTTTCGATCTTTATCCCAGACACGCAGACCGGCGCACGCTGGTATAAGTTCGCGCTGCGGAAAAAGAAGGCAGACGGGAAAAAATAACGCTGCTCAACGGAGGATTTCCGCGAAGAACTTCTTCATCGCGGCCCACGATTCCTTGTCGGCTTTTTCCTGATAGGCGGGGCCGGGCTTGGTGAAGCCGTGCTGCGCGCCTTCGTAGGTGACGAATTCCATCTGCGCCTTCGCCTTTTCCATCTCGGCCTTGAAGGCGGGGACTTCGGCATTCACATGCGTGTCGGCACCGCCGTGGCAGACGAGGAGGCGGGCCTTGATGTCGCCGGGCTTCGCGGGCTGCGTGGTAGAAAGGCCGCCGTGAAAACTTACGATGCCGCGCACGTCCGCGCCGCTGCGCGCGAGTTCGAGCACGCTCGTGCCGCCGAAGCAGTAGCCGATGGCGGCGAGCTTCGTCGCGTCCACGCCGGGCTGCGCCTTGAGTTGGTCGAGGCCGAGCAGCACGCGGCGGCGCAGGAGCGGGAGATCATTTTTGTAAGTGCCGGCCTGCACGGCGCATTCCTTCGGGTCGGTGGGGCGCACGCCTTTGCCGTAGATGTCGGCGGCGAAAGCGACGTAGCCGAGTTCGGCAAGCTGCGTGGCGCGGGTCTTCGCGTAATCCTGCAGGCCGGTCCAGTCGTGGACGACGAGCACGCCGGGGCGCGGGCCTTTCACGGCATCGTCGTAGGCGACGAAGCCTTCGAGTTCTGCAGAGCCGTCTTTGTAGGCGACGGTTGCCGTTTTGATCTCCGCAAAAGCGGACGTGGTGAGCGCGGCGAGGGCGAGGAACAGCAGGGAGAATGCGTGGCGTTTCATGCGCAAACGCTGGCGCAGAGCGGCAGCGATGCAAGCCGGAAGCGGGAGCGCCGAGGGTAAGCCTGCCGACGATACCCTCCGCGAACTGCTCCTCGCTGCCGGAAAGAAAGGTGCCTTCAACGCCACGCCCGTGGAACTGATCCGCGCCGTCGGCGCGCGCCTCGGCCTCCTGCTGGCGGACGTGAACTCCGTGCTGAATCGCGCGCGCAGCGACGCCTTCGCGCGGGCGAAATCGGAACTGCACAAGACGAAATACGAAAAGGCGCTGCGCAAAATCGAAGCGTAGCGGAAGCGCGGGGCAGTCCGATGCTCGGCTTCCCTCGCCCGGGATCTTCGCTACATTCGCGAAGATGATTTTCTCCCCGGCACGCCTCCTCCTCGCGGCGCTGATTGGTAGCTCGCTCGCAGCTTGCAGCTCCGTGCCGCTGCCGAGTTGGGCGAAACGCAGGCCCGTACCGAAAGCCGTGCCGGTGCATTTTCCAAAGACGAACACTTCCGACGGCACGAAGGGAAAGCCCAAGCTCGTCGGCATCATTTTGCTCGTGAATGCGGATGCCGGCTTCGTCGTCATTGACGCGCACGGTTGGATGCTGCCGGACGCGGGCACGGCACTGAAGGCGATCCGCGACGGCGCGGAGACCGGCATCCTCGCTGTCGGCGGCGAGCGGCAGGGCGCAAATGTCGTCGCCGACATCGTGACGGGCGCGCCGAAAAAAGGGGACCAAGTCTTTCAGTGAATCACGCCCGCGGTCGGCGGCTCGATGCGCACAAAGCGGAAGCGCGCATCATAGCGCCCGCGGCTGTGCGCGCGGCAGCAGTGGAGGCAGGCGGAACCGCGCTTGAGCGGATGCACGCGGGCGAGCGTGGCCGCACAAGACGGGCAGCGGTAGTGATGCCGCCGCGCCATCACGCGACGCGGCAGCGGCAGATCGTGCGTCCGCTTTTCATTCGGCAATCCGAGATCGCAGCACGCCCGCCGCCACTCCGCGCCGTGCGCCGCAATCCGGCGCCGTCCCGCGCGTTCATGCGCGAGAAGGTGGGCAAGTTCGTGGCGCAGCGTGCGCTGGATTTCCGCGTCGCCAAATTCGCGCAGGCGCGGATTCATCCGCACGAGCGAGCGACCGGGGAAGGCGAGCCCCGCAGTGGTGCGCAGCCGCGCATCCCACTCGACGCGCACGCGCTCCGCCAGCGCCGGTGCGCCCGCCGTGCGCAGCAACTCGCGCGCGGAATCCTGCAGCGCCCGCGCTTCGTCGCGCAACGGATCGGGCGGTTGGTGCGTTTCGGAAATGACCTTCACCGCAACCGGCGCAGGGCTCACCTCACGCGCGAGTGGCTGCTCGCGCTGGCCAAAAAGTCGGCGGAAAAAATCAAACTGCATTGCAGCAAACATCGGCGGTTTCCCGCGCCGCGCGATCCATTTTCTCCGGCTCACAACTCAGAACTCGAAGTCCGGAACTCGGACCGCGGCGCGACGTTTTACTGTCACCGCGCAGACAAGCAGGCGTGAGGCCTGGGAATTCCGCGGCCGCTATTCGGGGGATGAAGGATCGAGCGAAGCCGCTTCCTGCCGAAGCAATTTCAGCGCGCGGAACGGCAGCGCGACGCCATCGCGCACGATGCTGCCGGTCAGCTTGGTTCCTTTCACGGCCTTGGCACCGAGCACGGTCCGGCTGCTCACTTTGCACATAAAGATCCCGCCGATCCCGGTCGGCCGGACGCGGATGTTGTCGAGCGAGCCGCTCAGTTCCATCTCGAGCGTGTGGCTGAGCGGACTGGTGACGATCCCCGCGAGACCGCGGAGATTTCCGCGCGCGCGGCCGGAGATTTTGCCGTGCACCAAATCGAGGGTGCCCGTCGCCGTGACCTTCACGGCGTCGCTGCTGGCGGCGAACTGCGTGATGTCGGCGACGCCTTTTGATGAGGTGAAAGTGGACGTGATGCGCCCCATGCCGCGGCGTTTCACCTCGAACACGAGCGCGGAAAAAAGATCGTAGGTCTGGTCGAGCAGTGGCACATGCACGACCGGCGCATTTTCCAGCCGGATGCTGCCGGTACCGCTGAGCTGCGAGGGCTCGTGGCAAATGGTGCCGGTGTATTCCAGCGACAGGATCGCGCCGCCGAGCGCAGCCTGCGCCGGCCCGAGCCAGGGCTTGAGTTCGCGGAGGTGGAGATGGGCGGCGATGAGGTGGGCGTGGCGCAGGGCGCCGTCTTCATACGTGCCGTCCAAGGCAAATGTCCCGCCCAAGGCCTGGCCTCGGAGCTGCGAAAATCGCCATGCCTTGCCATCGAATGCCACGGTGCCGGTCAGGTCACGAATGGCGAGCGGACTTCCTCGCACGACGACGCTCAGGTCGGTCGGGCTGACAACGCGCAGCGCGTCAAAGGTGACGGGTTTACCTGGGCGATAGAGGAAATCCTTCACCGCGATTTCGGGAAATTTCCCGACGTGAAAATCTTGCGGGATGCGCTCGGCCATGGCGGGGAAATCGACCGTGAATGCCAAAAGATTTGCCCTCCCCTCCAGCTTCACAATCCGCAGTGCGGCCGGCTCCAGTTCGTAGTTGCCGGCAAAGCGATCCGCCTGCCCGTGCGCATCGGTGATGCTGCCGGAAAATGCCCACGGCCCGCCTGCCCCATCCGCACTCGAGACCTCGAGAGCCGCCGAGCCGCCGGCGAGGTGCAGGCTCACGGTGGACTTGATCCGCGAGGCACTCAGCGTCGTGTCCGTCTCCACCGCGCGCGCATCCAAGCCGCGCCACGCGAGATGTCCGCTCTTGAGCTTCAGCTTCCACACCTTGTCTTCAACGCTCGCGCCTCCTTCCAACGCCTCGATCTTCAGCGGCTCGCCGTGGATGCTCACGCTCACATTTGCCGGACTTCGCGTCTGGATGGATCCCATCGTCCAAGCCGGCGCGGCCCCGCCGAACGACCATGCCACATCCTGCACCACGATGTCGGGAAACGTCTCGATTTGCACGGACGCCGCGAGGTGCGGCGCGAGCGTGGGAAAATTGCGCGCGAATTCCCACAAGTTCGCCGGCCCGCTGATGCTGCTCAGCAAGGCGCTCTGCGCCCTGCGGTCGTAGCTCGCCGCGAAATCGTCCGCGTGACCTTTGGCATCCGCAAACTTGCCCGCGACCAGCACCGGCGCGCGGTCCCAATTTGCGAGCGAGATCGAAACGCTGGCCGTGCCTTGAGTGAATTGCAGACTCGAAGTCAGCTTCATCCCCGCGGCGGAAAGCTGGGCCTTCACAATCGCGTCCCGCAGCGGCACTCCCTGCCACACGACTGCCTTGCCTGCACCGGCGAGGTCGGCTTGCCACACCGCGTCTTTCGCGCGAAAATTCAGGGCCAACGTTCCCTGAATCACAAACGGCTGCCGGTCCGGCTGGAAGTCCAGCACCGCCTGCACTTCCCGCACGACGGAAAGATCCACGGCAAATGAGCCCGCGTTCTGCGACGCCTGCAACGCGTCCGGTGAGAGCAGGATTTTTCCCGACAGCGCCGCCGCCACGCCGCCCTGGCGGAATTCCAAGCGCGGAATGTCGATTGTTTCCGCCCGCTTCACCACCGCCGTCGTGACGTGATCGAAAGTCACGCCACCTGCGGGATCGTGAAGTTTGACCGTGGCATCATCCGCACGCCAGCGCGTCACCAGCGCGCGGCTTTTCAAAATCTCCCACCACGGAAAATCCACAGTCAGAGCGCTGACCTCCACCACCGCGGGCCCGCCCGCGGCATCGCGATGCAGGACCGCCTCCCGCAGCCGCAGGCCACTCCACGGGGACCACGACCGCGCCGCGTAGCGGAGATAAATGCCGCGTTCCGAGAGTCCCTTGATGAGCGCCGATTCCACCTTTGCCGCGATGGCCTCGCGCGACATCCAGAGAGCGATCCCGGCGACCGCCATCACCGCGAAAACCCAAAGCAGCCAGCGCCAGTGCCGGGGCTTGGACCCGTCCCGGCGCTTTCCCGTCGCCACCTTCCGGCGGTCCTGAATCGGATTCGGCGGCTTCAAAAATCCCCCTTGCAAAATCGCGCGCCGCCGACCGCATCGGAGCAGCGTCGCTGGCAAATTTTCTCAGGTCGGAGCGCGAAGGCCATCATGCTGATGAACTATCGCACGGGTGAAGGAAGACGGTCGCGTTTCCCACTCAAAGAATACAGCCTCCCCGGCTCTGAACTGACGAAGGCCGGCGTCTCCTGCGCCAGCATGGATCGGCGCCATTAGCGGAGGAAGCACGTCCGCCAGCACCGCGCTCCCGACCCATGAATCAAATATTTCACTCCCTGAAATTGGCCGGCCACATCGGCGAACATGACGCGACCGCATCCCTCGCGCCTGCCCGGATGCATTGGGAAAATAGAACGCCTTGTCCGCGGACCGGATCTTCCCTTCGACTTCACGCGTCGGCAAAGCCTCACGCGCAAGCACACCTCTTTTTCTTCGACCGCTGACCCGGCTACGCCAGCAATTTGTCCAAAGTGATCGGCAGGCTGCGCACGCGGATGCCGGTGGCGTGAAACACTGCATTCGCAATGGCGGCGGCGGTGCCGGTGATGCCGATTTCACCCATGCCGCGCGCGCCCATCGGGTTGAACGCGAAGTCCGGTTCGCCGACGAAATGCACGTCGATTTCAGGAATGTCGGCGTTCACCGGGACGTGATAGTCGGCGAGGTTTCGCGTCGCCGGCAGGCCGGTCGCGCGGTCGTAGATCGTCTCCTCCTCGAGCGCCATGCCGATGCCCATCACGACGCCGCCGAGGATTTGGCTGCGCGCGGTTTTGGCATTCATCACGCGTCCGCAATCCATCACCGAGACGAAGCGCGTCACCTGCACGCGCGGCAGCGCGGGATCGATTTTCACCTCGCAAAATTGCGCGCCGAACGACTGGAACGCGACCCCCGGCTGAAAGACGAGGGGCGGCTTGAAGCTTCCCTTCTCCTCGATGAATTCCTTCCCCGCGCGGCGCAAAATTTCGGCGAAGCTGTCGCTCTTGCCGGGACCGTTTCGCCCAGCCATCTGGCCCGGTCCCACCATGACGATTTGCGCCGGGGGGATCCCATGCAGAGGCGACGCGGCATCCGCGGAAGCGAGTTTCGCGAGCGCGAGGTGCAGCGCATCCGCGGCATCGTAAATCGCGGAGCCGACCGTCGCCGTCGTGTTCGATCCGCCGGCGACCGGACCAAAAGGGAGATCGGAATCACCGAGTTCAAATTTCATTTTTTCCACCGGCAAGCCGATGGCCTCCGCACTGATTTGCGTGAGCACCGTGTACGCGCCGGTGCCGATGTCGTGCGCCGCGCACTGCACGACTGCGGTGCCATCTGCGGAGAGGTGGATGTTCGCCACCGCGGCCATTTTGTATCCGGGATACGTGGCCGTCGCCATGCCCCAGCCGACGAGCAGGCCGTCCTTTTGCATTGAGCGCGGCTCCGCGGTGCGGCGCGCCCAGCCGAATTTTTCCGCGCCGAGACGATACGCATCCGGGAGATGATTCGTGCTCCACGGCTTCTCCTTGATGGGATGCTGTGTCGCGTGGTTCGCGAGGCGCAGCGCGACCGGATCCATTTTCAAAGCGACCGCCAGCTCATCCATCGCGGATTCCAGCGCGAACGTGCCGGGGCATTCGCCGGGCGCGCGCATGAAGGTGGGCGTGGCGACGTTCACTTTGAAAACGGTCTCCTCGACCGCAATCGCCGGGCACGCATACATCACGCCCGAAGAGCGGGCGCCCGCGCTTTCCACAAATTCGCCGACGTGCGAAGTGAGCGTCTCCGTGCGATGCCGGATCGCGCGCAACTCCCCCTGCGGCGTCGCGGCCAGCGCGATGGTCTGCATCGTCGGCGTGCGATGCCCCGCACCGGTGAACATGTCCTGCCGCGAGAGGGCAAATTTCACCGGCGCACCCACGACTTTCGCCGCCATCGCGGTGAGGATGAGGTGCGGCCACACCGCGCCCTTGCACCCGAACGCGCCGCCGACGAACGGGCTGAGCACGCGCACATTCTCGAGCTTCAGATTAAAGGTCTGCGCCAAAATATCCTGCACGCCTTTCACGTACTGCGTCGCGTCGTGCAGCGTCAGCCGGTCCTTCGATTCCCATTCCGCCACGGTCGCGGACGGCTCCATCGGGCTGTGCGTTTCCGTCGGCGTCTCGTAAATGCGCTCGATGACCACGAGGCCTTTTTCCGCGAGTCCCTTGTCCGCGTCACCCTTCTTGAGTTGCACCGCCTCACCGTTGTTTTTCTTTGGTTTCTCGCCGCTGTCCGGCGCGTCCTTCGACGTGAGCGCGGGCGGTGCCTCCTCGTACGTGATGGCGATCAAGGAGGCGGCGTGCCGCGCCTGCTCCAGCGTCTGCGCGACGACGAACGCCACGTACTGCCCGCCGTACGAAATCACATCGTCGTTCAGCGGCAGCCGCTCCTCATTCAAAATGCCGCCGCCCGCGTTCTTGCTCGGGTTCGGCTGGTCGAGTTTCGGCGCGTTGCGATGCGTGAGCACCGTCCGCACGCCCGGCGCGAGTTCCGCCGCCGCGGTATCGATCACCGCGATGCGGCCTTTGGAAATTTTGCTCGTGAGCGCGAACGCGTGCAGCACGCCGGGCGGGCTGAACTCCGCCGCATACTTCGCCGCACCGGTGATTTTCAGGCGGCCATCCACCCGGTTCATCGGCTTGCCGAGGACAAGTGGGGAAATTGTGGGCGTGCTCATCGGTCAGGCCTTCGCGACATTGGTGAGCGCGCGGACAATCGTGCGGCGCGCGAGTTCGATTTTAAAAGTGTTGTGCTGGTATCCTTTCGCGCCCGCCACGGCGACATCCGCCGCAGCCCGAAACGCCGCCTCCTCCGCAGGCTTGCCGATTAGCATTTCCTCCGCCGCCACCGCACGCCACGGCTTGTGCGCCACGCCCCCGAGCGCGATGCGCACAGTTTTGATTTTGCCATCCTCCATCTCAATGGCCGCGGCGACGCTCACGAGCGCAAACGCATAGCTCGCGCGATCCCGCACTTTTAAATAATGCGACCGCGCCATCCACGCACTCGTCGGCAGATCGACCGCGGTGATCAGTTCGTCCGGCGCGAGATTCGTCTCGTGCTCCGGCGTGTCGCCCGGCAGTCGGTGAAAATCCGCGAATGGAATTTCGCGTTCACCGTTCGGCCCCTGCACCCGCACCACCGCGTCGAGCGCCGCGAGGGCTACACACATGTCGCTCGGATGCGTCGCGATGCATTGCTGGCTTTGGCCGAGAATCGCGTGGCTGCGGTTGAAGCCTTCCAGCGCGCCGCAGCCGCTGCCGGGTTGGCGCTTGTTGCATGCGGAAAACGCGGGATCGTAAAAATACGGGCAGCGCGTGCGCTGGAGCAGATTGCCGCCGACAGTCGCCATGTTCCGAAGCTGCGGACTCGCACCTGCGAGCAACGCCTCGCTGAGCACCGGGTAGCGCTGCACGATCAGCGCGTGCGCGGCGACGTCGGAGTTCCGCGCAAGCGCGCCGACACGGACACCTTTGCCACCCGGCAATTCCTCGACCTGCGCGAGCGGCAGCCGCGTGATGTCGATGATTTGCGCCGGCGTCTCGACGCCCATTTTCATCAAATCGATCAAGTTCGTGCCGCCGCCGAGCAGCTTGGTTTTCGGCTGGTGCGCCAGACCGGCGAGTGCCTGCGGCGCGTCGGCGGCGCGGGAATATTGGAATGGATTCATGCGGCGGATGCGGTCTTGGTTTTCGCCTCGCGAATCGCCGCGAGAATGTTCGGATACGCGCCGCAGCGGCAGAGATTCCCGCTCATCCACTCGCGGATTTCATCATCGCTCCCCGCGTGACCTTCCGCGATGCACGCGACCGCCGAGCAAATCTGGCCCGGAGTGCAATAGCCGCATTGGAAGCCATCGTGCTCGAGAAATGCCGCCTGCACCGGATGCAATTCCTCGCCCTTTGCGAGACCCTCGATCGTCGTGATCTCGTCGCCTTCGTGGGCCACGGCGAGGCTCAGGCATGAATTGATCCGTCGTCCGTTGACAAGCACCGTGCAGGCACCGCATTGGCCGTGATCGCATCCCTTTTTCGATCCCGTCAGCCCGAGATGTTCGCGCAACGCATCGAGCAAAGTCGTGCGCGGATCGAGTTCCAGCGGCATCTCACGGCCATTGATTTTAAGAGTCACGGCCACCGCATCAGCACTTGCGGTGGCTGAGACCGCTTGGGCGGCGTGCGACGTTTGCATCGCGAGAATTTGCGGGCCGAGCGCCAGCGCGGCACCGGTCCCCGCGACTTGTTTCACGAAGGCGCGGCGCGTCGCCGGATCGCCGAAGGCCGGCATTTCATCGGGCGATTCTCCGGGGCTCGGGAGATCGGTTTCGGCAGGCATACCGGAATGTAACGCAGCGCGGCTTTCACGAGGACGGGTCAAAAATGGATGCGCGGAAAATTTTAGCACTGCGCCAGTTTCGGCGGCACGACGCGCGCGCTCACCGAAAATCGTGCGACGCCGGCACGGGCAGTTCGGCGAACGTGAGCGCCGTGACTCGCTCGGCTTTCACATGGATCACGCGATCGGCATTTTGCACGACGCCCTCGATGGCGAGAAATTTTTCCTCCCCGATGACAAGCCGGCACCGCTCGTAAAGTTGCGGGGTGACGATGGCATTCGCGACGCCCGTCTCGTCCTCGACGCTCACGAAAACAAAACCCTTCGCCGTGCCCGGACGCTGGCGGCAAATCACCATGCCGCCGATCACCACGCGCTCGCCGGGGCGCGCCGTTTCGAGATCCGAGGCGCGCCACAAATGCGGCGCTTTCGCGCGGAGCAACGCCATCGGATGCGGCCCCGTGGTCAGCGTCGTGCCTGCGTAGTCGGCTTTCACGCGCTCGATTGGATTCATCGGCGCGAGCGGAAGTTCCGGCGAATTTTCCACGGCGGCAAAAAGATCGTCGCTTTCGCGCACCGTCTCGATCTGCCACTGCGCGGCGCGGCGGTGTGCCGCGAGTCCGTTCAACGCGCCGATTTTTGCGAGCGCGCGCAACGCCGGTTTCGCGAGTGCCGTGCGGAGCTGGAAATCCGCGAGCGACGCAAACAGCGTGCGTCCGCGTTCCGCGATGATGCGCGCGCCATCCGCGTGCGTGAGCCCGCGCGCGTAGCACAGGCCGAGGCGCAGCGTGCCATCCTCGCCGACGATGCAGAGCCAGTCGCTGTCGCGCACATTCACCGGGCGGATACGCACGCCGTGGCGCTTCGCGTCCTCCACGAGCGTCGCGGGCGAGTAAAATCCCATCGGCTGGTTGTTGAAGAGCCCGGCGAAAAATTCCGGCGCGCGATGCACCTTCAGCCAGCAGCTCGCGTAGGCGATGAGCGCGAAGGAAATCGCGTGCGACTCGGGAAAGCCGTACACGGCGAACGACTGCACGGCCTTCGTCACGCGCTCGATGACATCCGGCGCGACACCGTTGCGCTCCATGCCGGCGCGCAGTTTCACGCAGACCTTGTTCATTTTTTCCTGCGAGCGATGGAAGCTCAGCGCGCGCCGCAACTCCTCCGCCTCCGTGCCGGTGAAGTCCGCCATGACCATTGCGATTTTCAAAAGCTGCTCCTGAAACAGCGGCACGCCGAGGGTGCGCTCGAGCACGGGCCGCAGGCGTTCGTCGAAAAATGTCACCGCCTCGCGCCCCTGCCGCCGCGCGAGGTACGGGTGCAGCATTTCGCCCTGGATCGGCCCGGGCCGGATGATCGCAACCTCGACGACCACGTCGTA
>JBBQJR010000025.1:0-15625 GCA_038326125.1 Chthoniobacterales bacterium | reverse complement strand
CAAACTCCGCGGCGTACGCAAGGATCGCTTCCTCCTCCACCTCAAGGAATGCGAATGGCGCTTCAATCATCGCCGCCGCAAACTCTACCCGTTTCTCCTCTCGCTCCTCCGCCAAAACCCTCTCTCAGCTACATAAGACCCTTCCTCATAACCTCGGGGTCTTCATCGCAGAGGAGGCAGCGAGCGTAGGCTGAGATTCCTGACCATTCATTGCGAAGCCGAGCCAAGACCTTGGGATTCATGGAGTCGCTCGTCCCTACGGCAGTCTCCAAGAGCTCGACGACGTAGCGTAGCGCCTCGCGCTCAATGTCTGATGGGGATTCCACCACCGCTGTTTCTAGCCCGGCTCGTAGAGCGTAAACCCTATAGTTTGCGACTGCCAAGCTACTGAACAGCTGCAGCACGGGGAGTCCGAGTTTGGTATCGGAAGATTGGAATTGGGCCTCAATAAAATCGACGTGAGGTGCGCCGGCTTCCGCGCATGCCCGAGCTATCTTCTTCCACAGTACGATGTCATGTTCGGCGGACGGAAGCTCGAAGTTGGGATTGCCCAGAAGTGCACGGGTCTTTTCGCAATAGAGTCGGCGCAGCAATTCGGCGGTTTCTGCAATCTTCTTGCGCCTCGGATCCTCAATTTGTCCGTTCATAATCAGCACTTCCTCTAACCCGGTGAGTTCCCGGTCGTCTTCTTCCCCTGTGCGATTAACGTCAGTTTCTTTTGGAGAGAAATCCTGCAAAGCGATGGGCGTCGGGTCCACAACGTGGTCAGTTGGATCAACGTCGTAGGGTGTGGGGCGGATAAAAAGGGTGTGAAAGATGCGCTTGTGCAAATCCAGCACAGCGCCGGTCCTCGCATTTTTCCACACGCCTAAATATTCGCGCCACTGAGCTGCCCATTCGTGCATCAATTGCGGCTGATCCGGAGGGATGGGAATATCTCGGGCGCTCAGCATTTGAGCTCGGATGAACTGAAGGCATCGGCCATCCCCTACCTGATCGAGAAGATACCCGGAATCCTTGATGTCGTCTTGATCCATGGAATCTCCCTGCGCATTCCGCTCGGCGACCTCTGCCAAACGGTCTCGCAGAGACTGCCAGCCGCGCTGCCATGGCTCGGGGTGGAGTCGAACGTAGACCAGTTGCACCCAAAGTAATTCTTGAATGCCGATGGTGCTTGGGATGGCGTTCAGTATCATGCGAGCCTCGCGCTGGGTGACGGTTGCGATTTGGAGCAACCCAGCCAACGCCATGCACCAGCGGCTTTGGGAGAACTCCTCAAGCTGGCCCCCGGGAGGCACGGGCTCGCAGTTTATGTGCCACGTGTCAGATCGCCGCTCTTTTCGAGAAATTGAAGAAAAAGGGGCCCCCAGCGCAGCTGGGGAATCCGGCGGCGATTCACTTCCGGCCGTATTGACGTCTGGAGGACTCGGTGATTCTTCTTCGTCGGGTTCGGCATCATCGTCGGTGATGGGGGTCGTGTCGCCCGAAGGGGTAAGGGGATCTCTTTCTTTTTCATTATTTGTGCTTTCGATCTTTGTAGTAGGCGATTTCCGGCGTGCCGTTTTCCCGGCCTGCTGGTTTTCCGGCATGTCGGGATTTTCAAAGACGAGGTGAGTGCTGCCATTGCGCTTGTTGCTTTTGTCGTCCCGCAGGACAGGAATCTGTTTCGCATACCCGAGCTGCCTCAACTCTCTGAGTGCACTGCGAATTTTATGCACGGAATCATGCCCGCTTTCACCCAGTTGTTTAACGTGAAAGACCCAGTCATCCGGTCGGCTGAGCATTCTCACCAACAGGCCGCGAGCGCTCTCGCTCAGCCTCGGGTCTTGCAGAAGTTTGTTTTCGATCTGGGTAAAGCCTGACGTGCAGCCTTTAGTTTTCGGTCTACGACGGATCGTTTGTCTGCGGGGAGACGTATTCTCTGAATTCATTGAGTTTAGGGAATTACAGCGCCTTCGCGCAACCACGGCGCATGCGTTCCGTGAGGACGCGGTGCACCGTGGCTGGCGACTGGCGGACTGATTTACCGGCTGCTCGCGGAGCCCTTCGTCCGCGCGTTGCGTCCTTGGATGAGATACCGCTCTTGCAGTTGTTCCAACTGTTCCTCGGGAATCCTGACGATTCCGCCTATCTTGACGTACGAGATCAATCCATTTTGCATCCAGTTCTCGAGGGTTCGGACGGATACTTTTGCGGCCTTCGCCGCCTCTGCTTTAGTGAGAAGATTTCTCATTGAGTGATAAAGGTTGTCGCAGCGAATTTGCTGCGGGTTTGAGGGCGCCCCCGAATTGCTGCGCCATCCGTGGACTGCGAATGCAGTCAGATCGGCCAAGACGGGACTGTGCCCGTCCGACGACGATGAACTTCCCCGAAAAGTTCGACCCAAATAGGTTCCGGTTCTGCTGGTTTGATTCCTCACGCTCGGAATCGGTTTTCCTACTGTACGATTACCGGCCGTCACATCCCTCGGGCACTGCAGTTTCGATGAATCCAGGCAGCGTGAACCCTTGTTCCGAAAACGCGAAAAACGCTTTCCCGGGCTCTGGCGCACTCGGACCGATGTCCGCATGCACTGCGCTGCGCTTCGAGCGAAAGTTCCGGAGAACACATCGCCCGCTTGAAATGTCTGCATGATCTTTTGGCTTGAGGTTTCAGGCCGTCTGCGGCCCGCTTCGCGTGGCGTTCACGCGGTCCTCCGATCCTGGTACGAGTACTTACCAAACTGGTCCAACGAGGACCGGCGACACCTTCCGCCTCTCAAGGTATCGATCCCGACGCCCCGGCTGTCAATAATTTTCTCGGCCGAGTGGTTCAATCAGTCTTCAAAGGGCGACGGCGTCGGCTGTACAGCGCGATGTTCCGCGCTTCACTTCGGGCAAATCGCCCACCATTTCAGTGCCTCTGCCGGTGTGACAACTTCACGGTAGTGTTGGAACACCATTCGCGGTGAATTCCCCATTTCGTGTGCGACTTCTGCGGCATTCTTGCAAAGAGCGAGGCGGTAGCTGGCGTAGCTGTGACGCAACGCGTTGTTTGGCCATTCAATCCCGAGTCCTTTTGCGAAGGTCGTGACCTTCCGGAGAGTTCGTGGCGAGGAATACAACCGGCCAGTCTTGGGGTGCTTCGCCTGAAGCCATTCCGTCAAATTTGGATGAATCGGAACAAGCCGCCTTTGACCAGTCTTCGACTTGGAGGCGTGAATTTGAATGTGCCCTTGTTCGAGATCAACGTCCTGCCACTCAAGCCTCATCAACTCCGCCTGCCGGAGCCCCGCGAATGCACCGATGGCAAAGTAGGGAACCAGAGAAGGTTCAGCCGCCGCGAGCATTTTGCTCAGATCTGCCGGTCGCAGTATTCCAACGTCGCCGGAGGATGATTTTGCACGCGTCAAAAAATCCGCATCCGTCTCCCGATCTTTGGGAAGATAACCGCGCTGTTTGGCAAAGTTAAAGAGGGTCACTATTAGTCCGCGCATGTTGTTCCTCGCCCTCGCGCCAGTTTTCAACCCCACGAGCCAGTCCTGCATTTCATTCGTGGTGCAGTCGGAAATCTTGCGGGGAAATGCATGGACGAATTTCTTCAGGCGATTCTTGCAATCTTGAAGATATCGGACGCCGAGGCCATCGGCTTCCTTTGCGATCAGGAATTCATGGTAAATATCCTCCGTGCATCGGTCGTCGATTCCAACGGCGTGGTGACGTGCAAAAAAGCGGGCGGCTTCCAAAAGTGTTCCTTTGTCCCGCAGCACATCGACCGCTTCGATCATTTCCGCGATGGCAACGTCCAATTGGCGTCCGCTGGGCCTGAGCAATTCTGTGGCGCGGACATAAATGGAGCGGTCTGTATTCGACAACTCCAACGCCGCTGATTCTCCGTTCATGATCCGGGAGGCAATGCGCTCTGCTTCTGATTTCGCCGCCGACAGAACGGAGAGGGTGGAACGCATCCTTTTTCCGTTCGGTCCACGGTACGCGACGGTGAACATCGCCCTGCCTCGGTTTAGAATTTTGTAAATCTTCACTCGTACGCTTCCTCGCGTGATGGTGATTGGGAATTCGGATTTGGTGCGGCGAGCACGTTTGATCATGCTGCATTTTGTCGTGCAGGCGTCATGCAATCAAGCCAATCGGCCTGGAACCCGCATGAATACGGGTAGCGCGTACGGGATTCGAACCCGTGTACCAGCCTTGAGAGGGCTGTGTCCTAGGCCTCTAGACGAACGCGCCTTTTGGAAAGAGGGGCGGGACGATAGCGCCGCCGCCCCGGCGTGCAACGCGAATCTGCGCCGCGCGGATACTTCACTCCGCGTCCACCGTCGGCGCGATTTGCGACTGCGTGAGGCGCGCGTTTTCCGCCTTGTGCCGCTGCTCGACGAGTGGGGCGATCGCGCGATCCATCGCGACCATTTTGGCAAAAAGGACATCGTAATAATGCCGCAGCGCCTGCCGTTTTCGCAGATCGGTTTTCGCCTCGCGCGAGCCGTCCCACGCCGCGCGGACGGCCTCGCTGGCCTCGGCGACATTGCGCGCCTGGCGATACCGGATGCGCAGATCAAATTCCGCCGCGGTCACCTGCGGCTTCAGCGACCCGCCGATTTTTCCCGGTGTTTCCGGGCGCGGCGGCGCCGTCCGGCGCGCGGGCGCGGGCGGGATATCATCCGGCAAAAGTGAGGGCGGCACGGCGGTCTGAGGGATCGGATCCTCGAGCGGCCGAGCGTCGGGGCTCGCGGCGCGCAGCTTCGCCGGACCGCTCAAATCCAGCGGGACAGGATCAGGATTCACCGCTGAAACGCGATCCTCCGCGCGCGCGCACGGCACGACGAACACGCCAACAGCAGCGCCAAATTTTGGTGAACACGCATCGCCGGAAATCCTACGCGGCGAGTTTTCGTTTGAAAAGCCTGCGCATCTGGCCAATGGCCCGTGCGTGCCCGCCACCACGCCAAATCACACCGCGCTGCCGGTCGCGCTCGAACTCGCTCCCGCCGAAGTCGCGGCGCGGCTGCGCCATTTGCCCGGTCTGGTTTTTTTCGACACGGCCAAGCCGGGCGACGATCCGGCGGCCCTCAGCGTCGTCGCCGCGGCACCCTCCGCGATGCTTCGCGGCCACATCGCTCGCGATTGGGGAACGCTGCGCGCCGCGCTTGCCGCTCGCGCTCGCCCGCACGCGCGCGACGACGGGCTGCCGCACGGCTTCGCGGCGGGAAGCGTGGAGTACGACGGCGCTTTTTGCTTTGGCTTCTACGATGAAGTGCTGCTTTTCCAGCACCTCACACAGCGCTGGTTTTCCGTCGGCGATCTCGCATCGCGCCTCGCAGCGCACGTCCCGCCGGTGCGGTGCGGTCGGCCGGATTTCCAGCCCGCGATGCCGCGCGAATTCTTTCTGGCGATGGTCCTCCGGGCGCAGGAATACATCGCGGCGGGCGACATCTATCAGGTGAATCTCGCGCACCGTTTCGCGAGCGCATGGAGCGGCGATCCGTGGGCGTTTTACGAGGCGCTGCGCCACTACTCGCCCGCGCCGCACGCCGCCTTCCTCGACCTCGGCGACTGCACGGTGATGTCGTCCTCGCCGGAGCTTTTTCTGAAAATGAGCGGTCGCGCGATCCGCACGCGCCCGATCAAAGGCACGCGCCCGCGCCGCGCCGATCCGCTCGCCGACGAGCGCAGCGCCTTCGATCTTCTGACCTCGGCGAAGGAGGTCTCCGAGCTCGTGATGATCACCGACCTCGAGCGCAACGACCTCGGAAGCATGTGCGAATTCGGCAGCGTCACCGTACCGGAATTGCTCAAGCTCGAGCGCCACGAGCAGGTCTTCCATCTCGTCTCCACCGTCGAGGGTCGGCTGCGTCCCGAGGTCGATCACGCCGCCGCGTTTCGAGCGTGCTTCCCCGGCGGGAGCATCACCGGCGCGCCGAAAAAACGCGCCCGCGAAATCATCGCCGAGCTCGAGCCGCAGCCGCGCGGCCTCTACACGGGCGCGGTGGGCTGGTTTGGCTTCAATGGCGAGAGCCAGTTTTCCATCGCGATCCGCACGGTCGTGGCGGAACGCGGCCAGGCGCATTTTCACGTCGGCTCCGGCATCGTCGCGGACAGCTCGCCCGCGGCCGAATGGCAGGAGACGCTCGACAAAGCCGCAGGGATTCTCCTCGCCGCCGAGCGCTTCGGAGAGTGAGGCCGAAAACTATTTTGCGGGCGGCGGAGCCGCGCTCACATTCGCCGGCTTGGAAATTTCCAGCGCGCCCGCGAAGGTCGCGCCATCATCCATCGCGAGGCGGAAAGTTTTCAGGCTGCCCTGCAGATGCGCCGTCTCCTTCAGATGGCAGCGTTGCGAGACGCTCGCCTCGCCATCCACCAGCCCCGAACTCGTGAGATTGTAGAGCACGATGGATTTGCCATGCACCTCCGCACCTTCGCCGACGACGAGCGCACTCCCCTCGACGAGGCTGCCCCTGAATTTCCCGTCGAAAATCAACTCGCCTTTGAACTTCAGCGTTCCGGTGATTTCGATGTCCTTGCCCAGCCTGCTTGGAGTTGTGCTCATTGGCAGAGTTTCAGAATTGGCCGCGCCTTCCGCAATGGAAAATCTCCGCCTCACGGCGAAGTCACCTCGCGCTCGTCAAAAATGCCGCGACCGGAAAGTGCGCCCTTGTTTTGAAACGCATTTCATCACCGCTTGTCGGCATGCACTTTTAGCTGCGCAGCACAAACGGATGCAACGCCGGCACCGCTTCCCAAACTCTGCGCGCCACCGCCTCCGGCCCGTCCCTTCTCACTTCGACTTTCACCACGCCCGGCTCCGTGAGCGGATCGGGCGTCTGCACGGCACTAAGCTGCGACGACAGGAGCGAAGCCGGGAAAAAATGCGTGTGCTCCTCCTCGCGATGCAGCAGCCGCGCCTCCAGCATGGCCTTTGAGACTTCGAGCCACGCGATGGCCACCTGTCCGCCGACGATGCGCGCTTCATTCACATACTTGCGGAAACGATCGCGCGTCCGCCGGCGAATGCACGAACACGCAATCACCACGCTCTCCCCGCGCCGCCGTAATTCGATCATCCCGCCCAGGATCCGCTCCGCCCAATTCTCGCGGTATTCATCCGTGAGCGGGACGCCGCCCTTCATCATCTCGACTGCTTCGCGGCTATGATAGTCGTCCGCATCAATCACCGGCAGGCTAAGCTCCCGGCCGATGGCCTCCGCCACCACGCTCTTGCCCGATCCGCTCGGCCCGGCAATGATGAGTGCATACCATCGATCCCTGACCAGAAGTTCGGACACTAATTAGTCCTTCCGTCGCTGAAATTGCGCACTTATTCGGAACTTAGGGCCTCTTAGTTCAATACTGGTGTGCCGGCTTGGTCCAAGTCCCGTCCACTGTCACCGTGGTTACGCCCGCTTGGGCATTGTCTTGGATAAGTTGCGCGACGCGACGCAGTTCGATCCGCACACACCCATGCGACGCGGCAAACTTCGGCACCGTAGGATAGTAATGCAACGCAATGCCGCGCGCCGGGACAAACCAAGTGACATTGGTCGCCTCGGCATGGCTGTTCAGATGCGGCGCAAAGCCGGTCACCGTGAAAGTCCCCTTCGGCGTGCAGGTGCTGCCGGATCGGCGGCTGGTCGCCACGTCATCGCAGTTGAGCCCGCTCAAGCCCGCGCCCGGCGAACTGCGAAACGGCCCGGTTTCCTGCGCACTCGCATTCGGCCCCGCCCAAGTCAGCGTGACCGGATGATCCGGATCCTCCAGCCGCACCGAGATCGCCGCGATGTAAGTGTTCGGAAAATCGGCATTGCGTTGCGGATGCGACGCCGCCGGTGCCGCTGCGAGCAGCGCCCCGCGGGACGGCTTTGTCTTCGCCGTCTTGCCTGCTTTGGGACGATCGAGCGCCTCCGCTTTTTTCGCGGCAGCGAGACGCTTGGCCAGCGACGCGACCGCCGCGCGTTTGGGCGGCTTGCCAGCCGCCTCGGCCGCTGGTTTGGCTGCGGGTTTGGCAGTCACCTTTTTGACCGTGCCTTTTTTGGGAGCGGCCTTTTGGGTGGGAATAAGTTTCCCCGCCTTGGATGGGCGGGCCTTGCCGGAGGAGCGGGCCTTTTTCATGGTGCGAAAATTGTGCGCGCGCCAAAAAGGAATGTAAACCGATTATTGCACCCTTCGCCCAGCGCGCCATCCAGTGGGCATGCTTGATGGTTGGCTCAGCTTGCAAACCTCAGTCTTTGTCCTGCAATTAGGAGACGGCGGAGAGCATAAGTAAGAGCAGGACAACGGGAACGAGCGGCGCGCGCGATTTAGCCGCCTCCTGCCGCCACCTAATAGCCTGTTGAAATAGCCTTACGCAAAGGTCGCAGAGGACGCAGAGGGAATTTCTTCAGTGAACTTTGCGACCTTCGCGCCCTTTGCGTGAGGCATCTTAGGGTTGGCACCCCTGATTACGAGATGGACGGGCTTGTCAATCAAACCTCCCGCTGTGATCGCGCCAAGAATGCCCCCCGACTCTTGCCCGCCTTCTTCCAGTCGGCTGAGTAAGCGTGAACGCTATTCAGGTCGCTGCGACCTTCTCCTCCGTGAAACGTGAGATACCATTCGAGTTTCATACGGTTTACGGACTTCATTTAAAATGCTTCATAGTCTGCCGGCAATGATTTTCTGACTCGACATACGCCCTGCCCGGCACAGCATCGCGACATGAGCACCACCGATGCGGATATTTACGAAGGCTCCCTTCATCGTGAAGCGGAGCGCGGCGACACGACCATCAACTTCCCCGTGCCGGGGGGGCATGCCGATGAGATTTGCGTCATCCCCAAGCACCTTCCCTTTGCCAACTACCGCGGCAAGAATGGAGCCAAGGACATCGCCGACGAGAAGCGGCTGGGATCCTACGACTTTTACAAGTCCGGCGCAGCAGAAGCGGGCGTCGTGGCCCCACTCCCGAAACGCACCAGCACCAGCGCCGCCGTGGATCTCTATGAACTTCCGGCGGGAACCTCCAGACCGCAGGACTTAACCGCGAGCTATGGCACCAATCTCGAAAAGACGGGTAAGTGCGTCGCCAAGTTCAAACAGACCGACAATAAGTTCACCACCACCAGTTCGGCCGCCATTCTTGGTTACTACCATGTCTCCCGCGCGCTCGGGGATATTTGCGAAATCAAGCCCGCCGTCCTGCGCACGATGGATATCGGGCAGCATAAGAAAGTGGTGCAACTCGCCTCCGAAATGGGCGTGCATGGCACCATCGCCAAAAGCTGGAGTCTCTTCGGCTCCTACTATGCCGATCCCAAAGGCTCCGGCGTGGCCCGCGATCTTTTCACCTCCGACTTCACGCAGATTTACGGCGCGCTGCTCGAGAATACCACCGGCGAAGACAGCTACACGGAGTGGCTGAATTCCGGCTCCGACCTCAGCAGCACTCGCGCCTTCCAGCACATGGCCGACTCCCGCTCCGCCGCCGACATCCTCGGCTCAAATGCCTTCACCGCGGCCAATGTGCAGACGCTCGTGGCGATGCGCGACATGAGCGAGATGATCCTTCTCGACTATCTCCTCGCCCAGTCCGACCGCCTCACCGGCGGTAACATCAGCGACTACAGTTTCGCCTACTACCTCGATGGCGGAAAGGTGAAGTCCGTCAAAGCCTCTAAGGCCTCCGAAATTCCCGCTGGCGCGGCGCAAGTTACGGTCAAAAAACTGACCATTAAAGACACCGACGCCGGGCTCTTGAATACGAACCTATTTGAGCAAAAGGGTTACGTGTCGCGCATCCATCACCTGCATCCCGGCACCTATGCCGCCTTGCAGACCTTCGCGCAAAAATGGAACGAAGACCCGGCGGTGAAGCAGTTCTTCCACCGCGAATGCACCTTCACCAACAGCCAGGTCGCGCGGCTGGAAAAGTATCTGCTCAATGCCGCCGCAACCCTTCGCAGCCGCAAGGAAGACGGCTCCCTGCGGCTGGATCTCGACCTTGATGACTACGTCCGCGGCGCGGTCGCCACGCCGACGCACCCGACGAGCCCGCCGCCCGCGAATCCACAGCCAGCGAACCCGGCTCCAAATGATTCGGTTCCCTCCGTTCCCGCTTCGCCAGCCGCGAGCATCACGGCTTCTGTCGGCCGCTGGGACAAGGGCGCGACCAATCAGGAAGCCGACATCCGCACCGTGCAGCGCCTCCTCACCGCCGCCGCGCTCAAGGCGCACGCCCCGCAATTCGACCCGCACGGTGTGGATGGCAAAATCGCGCGCCCTCCGGCCAAGTCGAACACCATCGCCGCCATCGAATCGTTCCAATCCAGTGCCAGCCTGCCTGTGGACGGCCTCATCATTCCCACCAGCCCAGCGTGGTCGGCACTGCTGGAAGCAGCCGACGAGATGCCTGCAAAATCGAGCACCTAGTCCGCGTTGACCCCGTCAGCCCGGTGAAAGTTTCGCCGTCGTCGTGCCCTCCCCGGTTCACTTTCCCATCCAAAGCCGCATCACGCCGCCCGACTGAAAGCCCGACGGTGCGGCGTCGAGCGTCAGCGTGAGCTTCCCGAGATTGCCCGCCATTTTCGCTGAAGCGATGCTGCCGGTGATCGGCGCGCTGGTCGGCTTGCGATCCACGCCGGCTGCAGCGACCCGCACTTTTTGGCCCGGCTTCAATTGCCGCGCGATGTCACCGCTCTCCTGGAAAAGCGTCACCTCCAAAGTGCTCCCATCCAGCTGGTCCACGTAGCCGGGCGCGCCTTCCTCCGCGATGCGTCTGGATTCCAATGCCTTCTGCGCGTCTTGGAATTTCACGAGACTCGCGTCGTCGAGAAAAACGTTCCAGCACATCTGCACTTTGCCTTTGCCGACGCCGTGCGTTTCGGTGCGAATTTTGTCGCCGACCTCGATGTCCGCAAATTTCGCCGGCTGTCCGTCCTTCCAATAGTTCGTCTCGCCGTCCGTCGAAATCACGATGCCCTTTTCGCGCACGAAGCTTTTGTCGAAATTCGCCTGCGTGCAGCTCAGTTCGCCCTTCTCCGCCGCGATTTCGTCCACGTAAAAATACTCCCGGTGGCCGTTCATCATGTTCATCTGATCCTGGATGTATGTGAGCCACGTCCACTCGCCGTTCGCAGCCTCGTGCATGCGGAAAATCGCGCGCACGCCGATCCGGAAATCCTGCAAGTCGCCGAACGCCGCGTGGTGCAGCAACTCCGCGTATGGCAGCACCGTGAAGTTCATGATTTCATCCGTGCCCTCCTTGCGAAATTTCCCCGTCCGCGTCGCCAGATCGACGCTGACCAGCTCGCCCCAAATCCGGCGCATCGCATCCGTGGGCACGATAACCTGCCCGGGAATAATTTTCAGCACAGGCTTCGTCGGCTGCGCGGGACCGGCCGCGCGGACGACGGGGGAAAGAAGTGCAGCGAGGATGAGCAGTGAGATGATTTTTTTCATGGGAAATGTGTGCGCTCAATGCGGTTCCGTCGTCGAGAGCGCGCGTGAGCGCCGGGTCTCGGAGCGCAGGTTTGCCACTAGTACGGCGCGGCACCTCTCGTCCTCGTCCTCGTCCTCGTCCTCGTCCTCGTCCTCGTTCTCGGCCTCGGCTCGAAATCGATCGAGGACGACGAGGACCAGGACGCGGCGGCTACGGCACCGTCACGCGGATGTTGCGGAACCACACTTCGTCGCCGTGATCCTGCAACAGGAAATGCCCGTGCCCCGGCGCAAAACCCTCCACCGTCCGGAATTTGCTCTTCGCGATCTGCGCCTTCCACTCGTCACCATTCGTGTCCGCTTCGCCGACGAGTTTGCCGTTCAGAAAATGCTGCAGCTTGCCGCCCTTCGCGACCACCTTGCTCGTGTTCCACTCGCCCGCCGGCTTCACAGCGCTCTCCGCCTCCACGGCCTTGATGTCGTAAAATGATGCCGTGCTGTGGTTGTGATCGCCCTTGTGCGCGTCGGAATGCCGCTCGTCGTCAATCATCTGGTATTCAATCCCGAGCCAGCCGCCCTTCGCGAATTTATTCACCCAATATTTCAGCCCGCTGTTCGCTCCTTCGGCGACTTTCCAATCCCACTCCAACTCAAAGTCCGAGTAATCCTTCACGCTAATCAGATCGCCCTGCTTCATCTTGCGATGAATGACGCCACCGTCCTCCGCGACCCAGCCCGCGCCGGGCTTCTCACCTTTGGCATCGGTGAAATCAGTGAGGGTAAGCGTGGCGGTATCGGCCAGCGACCACGCCGGCGCGCAAATCGCGAACGCCGAAGTGACGAGGAGACGGGAGATTTTCATGAGTTGAGGAAGTGGAATTTCGGAAGAAGAGCGCGCATCGCATGGCGCGCGCGGCTCGCGAAGATTCCAGTTTGCCCGCGCAAGGCGAGAAACAAAATGCGATGCGCACCTCTCGTGTTCCGCACGGAGCGAAACGCGAGAGGCTGCGGCCAGACCCTACGCCCGCGAGGTCTGGATCGAAAAAACTTCGCCAGGCTCGCACTCGTAATCAATCGCGATCGGGCGGCAGCAGACCGTGCAGTCCTCGATCGTCGAGCCGCTGCCCTGCGAGGTATCGAGCGTGCTGGCAAAAACTTCACCGCAGAACGGGCAGTCAATTTGCACTTCGACGATGTAGTTCATGATGAATGCCGATGGCAGATTGAACGTGAGTCTCAGATGCTGCTCCGCATTCAGAAATCGCCACGCCGCGTGGCTACACCTTCAGCCGCGGCACATCGTTCCACAGGTCTTCGAGGCGGTAGAGCGCGCGCTTTTCCGGATGGAAAATATGCACGACGACATCGCCGTAATCCGCGATGACCCACTGGCTGAGCGGATAGCCGTCCACGCCGAGTGGGCGGAGTTTGTGTTCGGCTTTCAGCCGGTCTTCGATTTCACCCGCGATGGCCTTGAGCTGCGGCTCGGACGCGCCGGTGCAGATGACGAAAAAATCCGTGAACGAGGAGACCTTGCGCAAATCCAGCACGACGATGTCTTCCGCTTTTTTGTCGGCGGCGATGCTGGCACAGAGCTTGGCGAGTTTGTCGGATTTAATGGGAATCTCCTTGGTAAAGGCGGTGCGTCTCGATGATTTCGCGCACCGCGTCCGACACGAGATAGCGGATGCTGCGGCGCTCGGCAATGCGCTTGCGCACCTCCGTCGCGGAAATGTCCACGCGCCGCTGGATGACGGGCATTTCGCGAAGCGGCGCGGGCACGGCGGGGTCGGTCAAGACGAAAACGCTGTCCGCCCCGAGTGCGGGATAGGCACCGCGACCGAAGACGACAAACTGCACCATGGCGCGCAGCTCTTCGTAGCGGCGCCACTTCGGCAACTCGCGCACATTGTCCTCGCCGATGAAGCAGAAAAATTCGTCGCCCGGAGCCTTCGCGCGCCACGCCTCGACCGTGTCCACCGTGAAGCTCGGCCCCGCGCGCTCGGTCTCGGAAGCATCGCATTCGAAGCGCGCCTCGCCCGCGATCGCCGCGCGCACCATCGCGACACGCACTTCGGCCGGCGCGGGCGTGCGGTCGAGTTTGAACGGCGATTGCGCGGCAGGGATGAAGACCACCCGATCGAGCGCAAGCTGCTCCATCGCTTCGCGCGCGAGGATGAGATGCCCGTGATGGATCGGATCAAAACTGCCGCCGTAGAGTGCCGTGCGCATCATCATTTCATCGCGCGCTCTCCCACGAAAGGCCGGAGGCGGGCCAGCAATATCGCAGTCGTGTCCGCGTGATTTTTCACAGCGAGACCCCGCGTTTCCACGGAATGAAATCATCCTGCCCGAGCCGTACGGCGGCGGGCGTCGCGCGACCGCTCGCGACTTCGATCAGATGATCGAGCAGCTCTTCGCCCACACCCGCGATCGTCTTTTCCCCGCGCACGATCGGGCCGGCGTCGAAGTCAATGATGTCCGCCATGCGCGTCGCGAGTTCGGTGTTCGTGGACATTTTCACGACGGGGCAAATGGGATTTCCCGTCGGCGTGCCAAGGCCGGTGGTGAAGACGATCAGATTGCAGCCGCTGCCCGTGAGCGCGGTTGTCGCCTCGACATCATTGCCCGGCGTGCAGAGCAGCGTGAGGCCGCCGCGCTTCGTCACAAGTTCGGGATAGTCCACGACATCGAGCACCGGCGCGCTGCCGCCCTTGCGCGCTGCGCCGAGGCTTTTCATCGCGTCGGTGATGAGCCCGTCGCGGATATTTCCCGGCGAAGGATTCATGTCAAAGCCCGAGCCCACGGCGCGCGCGCGCTCGGCGTAGCGCTGCATGAGATCGAGAAATTTTTCCGCGAGCGCGGGTTCGGCGCAGCGGTCGCACAGCCATTGCTCAGCGCCGCACAGCTCGGGGACTTCGCAGAGCACGCCCGTGCCGCCGAGCGCCGCGAGCAAGTCCGCGCAGTGCCCGAGCGCGGGATTTGCGGAGATGCCCGAGAAGCCATCCGAGCCGCCGCATTTCAGCCCGAGCACGAGTTCGCTCAGCGGCAGCGGTTCGCGGCGCAGCTCATTCGCCTGCGCGATGCCGCGGAAAGTTTCGCGTAGCGCGCGCTCGAGCAGATCGCGTTCGGATGAACTTTTTTGCTGCTCGAAAACCAGCAGCGGCTTTGCCTCTCCGCCGCCGCTCAAATTGCTGCGCTTCGCGATTTCCTCGCGCAGCATTTCGGTCTCGGCGTTTTGACAGCCGAGGCTGAGCACCGTCGCGCCCGCAACATTTGGGTGCGTGATGTAGCCCGCGAGCAGACCGCAGAGCGCGCGCGCATCCTGCCGCGTTCCGCCGCAGCCGAGGCTGTGCGACAAAAATTTCACGCCATCCACCTGCGGAAAAACGCGGGCGGTCACGGCGGATTTTTCGAGCTGCGCATCGTCGAGCGATCCACCCGCACGCCACGCGTTCGCGAGGCTCGACACGAAGTTCGAGTACGGCGTCGTCACCGCGTAGCCGAGTCCCTTCGTGAGCGCCTCGCGCATCACTTCGATGTTGCGGTTTTCGCAAAAAACGAGCGGCACCACGAGCCAGTGATTCGCCGTGCCGCAGCGTCCATCCGCGCGGCGGAAACCGTCGAACGTCCGCCCGCGCCAGCGCGAGACATCCGGCGGCTGCCAGCGATAATCGCCCGCCCGTGCGACCGGCGACGCCGTCGCGTGCGCGACATTTTCGCGCGACAGCAATTCCCCCGCGGCAATCGCGCGCTGCGTCTTCCCCGCAATCGTGCCGTACATTTTCACGCGGTCACCCGCCGCAAAATCGCGCGCGGCAAATTTGTGCTTCGCGCTCACGTCGCTGCGCAGCGTCCAAGAATTTGCGTCGAGCGAAACCGTCTCGCCCGCACGCAAATTCCGCAGCGCCACGATGGCGTCGTCGTCCGGGTGGAGTTTTTGGATGAGCATGGTTCGCGAAGATGCTCCGGCGATCTTGCGCGACGCAACGCGCGAGTTTGTCAGCCCGTCGTGCGCAGGCCGCTGGCGATCGCATTGATGCTCAGCAGCAAGTCCGGCAGCATCGCTTCGGCCGCACTTTCATCGCCGGCCGCGCGCAATCCGCGCCAGCGTTTCAGCAGCGCGATTTGCTGGATGTGCAAAATGCGCAGCGCCTCGGCGCGGAGGTTGAGCGTCTTCGACATGCGTGGGCGGCGCGAGGCCATCGCGCCGCCGCGCA
>JBBQJR010000024.1:0-16782 GCA_038326125.1 Chthoniobacterales bacterium | reverse complement strand
CGCTGTTACCCTCACGCTCCACGCGTTGTGCAGCGCGGGCGGGCCAGGCTCCGGGCGCAGATGCAAGGCGCGTGATAAATAGAATGTCCGCGCCGATTCGATGACCACGCTCGAAAAACTCCGCGCGATCACCGCTGCGATTCGCGGCAACCGCTTTCAGTCGTCGCGACTCAAAGCACTGGAGGCGCTCGGCGAGATCGCGAGCGTCGCGGACTTCACCGCACGCGTCCCTTTCACCACGAAGGCCGAACTCGTCGCGGACCACGCGGCACATCCGCCATTCGGATCGAACCTCACTTTTCCACAAGCCCGCTACACGCGCTTCTGCCAGACGAGCGGGACCACCGCGCAGCCACTCGCCATCCTCGACACCGCCGAGAGCTGGGACTGGATGCTCGGCAACTGGACGCGCATCTACCGCGAGTGCGGCATCGCGCCGGGCGACTGCGTGTATTTCGCGTTTTCGTTCGGGCCGTTCCTCGGGTTTTGGACGGCGTTCGAGGGCGCGGCGAAATCCGGCTGCCTGTGCATCCCCGGCGGCGGGCTTTCGAGCGCCGCGCGCATCCGCGGCATCGTGCAGCACCGTGCGGAAGTGCTGCTCTGCACGCCGACGTATGCGCTGCATCTCGCCGAGGTCGCCGCGCGTGAGGGCGTGGACTTGCGCGGTTCCGCGGTGCGGAAAATTTTCGTCGCCGGCGAGCCCGGCGGCAGCGTGCCCGCAGTGCGCGAGCGCATCTCCGCCGCGTGGAATGGCGCGGAGGTGCTCGACCACTACGGCATGACGGAAGTCGGCCCGGTCGCATTTCAAAAGACGGGCGAGCCCGACGCGCTGCACATCATCGAGGAATCCTACTTCGCGGAAATCATTGATCCGAAATCCGGCGCAGCCATCGCCGACGGCGAGACCGGCGAACTCGTCCTCACGCCGCTGGGCCGCGAGGCAAATCCCCTGCTCCGCTACCGCACCGGCGATCTCGTGCGCAGGCGGCCCGGCCCCGGCTTCGTCCTCGAAGGCGGCATCCTCGGGCGCACCGACGACATGCTCGTGGTGCGTGGCGTGAACATTTTCCCGAGCGCCGTGGATGCCGTCGTGCGCGCCTTCCGCGAGGTCGCCGAATACCGCGTCCACGTCTCGCGCCACGGCGAGATGACCGAGCTTTCCATCGAGATTGAAAGTGACGACGACACCGCCGCCGCGCGCATCGCCGCGAAGTTCACCGAAGCCTTCACGCTGCGCATCCCCGTCACGCGAGTCGCCCACGGTATGCTGCCGCGGTTTGAGCTAAAGGCGCGCCGCTGGCAGCGAGACTGAGGCTCGCGAAAATTCCGCGGGCTACTCCACACCGATCGGGCGCGCCGCCGCCGGACGCGGTGCGACCGCAGGCTCCACCCAATTCCACAATTTTTCCTCCGCCGGCGGACGCGGTGCGCTCGGACGCGACTCGGGATCCCAATCCACCGAGCGACCCTCATCCGGATCCACGCCGCTGAAAATCGGCAGGAGTCCCGCGATTTGCGGCGGTCGGGCAGAGCGCCGGGAGACGTACGCGCCCTCGAGATGCGACGCCGGCGGCGCGGTGATGATGACCCAGTAGCGGCGGAAGGGACTCGATGGATCGGAATACGAGCCGATGCCGAAATTTGTCTGCCCGCGGTAAAATGACGTGGACGCGAGCAGGTGCGTGCGGTGCGACGACGAATGCATCCAGCCGTCCCACGCGGCCTCCGCCGTCGCGTAGCCCGCGCCGATGGACTCGATGAAATTGGCCGACCGACCGTTCCACGCCACCGGCAATTCGTAACCCGCGGCGCGGACGAGCGCGTTCGGGCCGTAGCCATCGGGATTCGTGTGGGAAAAATAGCGGCGCGTCGCCATGTCCTGCGCGCGTGCGCGGGCGACGGCGGTGAGAATCGGGTCGAGCGCCATGCGGCTCTTGTCGCGGTGCTGGCCACGATCACGCACGAGGCGGTTCGCGAGTTCCTGCTCCTCGCCCGCGAGGGGGAATGCCGCCGCGGCGGAAGTGAGCGCGATCAGACACGCCGCGATCAGCCAACCGCGAGCAGGCGGAGGTGCGACAGAGCGGGGTGCAGGGTCATGCGAAAGTGGTCTCGAGCGGTCGTTCATGCCCTGCCGATCCAATCACGATCCGTGCCACCAAAAATGCCGCCTCACGCGCTTTTCACATGCCGCTGCGGATCGCGCGCATCGCCTCCGCCATGTCCTTTGCGCCGAAGACACTCGTGCCCGCCACGAACGTGTCCGCGCCCGCTTCGGCGCTGGTTTTCGCGGTCATCGCGTTGATGCCGCCGTCCACTTCGATGCGATATGCGAGGCCGCGCGCGGAGCGAATTTTTCGCGCCTCGCGGACTTTTCCCATCATCTCCGGCATGAACGGCTGGCCGCCAAATCCCGGCTCGACGGTCATGATGACCACGAGATCCACGTCGCCGAGAAACGGTTCGATTTCGGAAAATGGCGTGTCCGGTTTCAGCGTAATGCCGCAGCCGACGCCCGCGTCGCGGATGGCGCACAGCGTCGCGGCCACGTCGCAGTCCGCCTCGGCGTGAATCGTGATGTGCTTCGCGAGCTTGGCAAAGCGCGGCCAAAATGTGTCGGGCCGCGTGATCATGAGATGCACGTCGAGCGGCACCTTCGCGACGCGCGCGACGCATTCGCAAAGCGCCGGGCCGAACGAAATGTTTTCGACAAGGTGGCCGTCCATCACATCGAGGTGCAGCCAGTCCGCGCCGGCTTCCTGCACGGCGAGCAGATCGCGGTGCAGATGGCCCCAATCAGCGGCGAGGACGGACGGTGCGATGATGAGCGGATGCGTCATGCGCGCGAGCAAAGCGCTCACCCTCCCCCGTGGCAAGGCGGCGGCAGCGTCGCTTCGAAAATTGCGCGGCACTTGCGTCGCGCAACGCGGATGGATTTGCTGCGCGGCTCGCCGTGTCCCAGCCACCGTCCATCTCCAACTCCGATCCGCAGACGCGCGTCTTCGTGCGCTTCATGATCGCCGAGTTCATCTCGGTCGTCGGCGCGTGGATGCAGTATCAGGCGCAGCAATTGGTCGTGGTGAAACAGGCCGCTTCCTCGACCGAGCAGGCGTGGGTGAGCTTCGCGACGCTGCTCATCATTCCGATTCTCGGCCCGTGGGGCGGCACCTTTGCCGACCGCCACGACCGGCGGCGCATCCTCATCATCGTGATGCTCCTGCAAGCCGCGCTCTCCGCTTTCGTCGGCTGGAAAGTGCAGACGGCCACGCTCGTCTTTTGGAATCTCGTCGCTGTCGGCTTCGCGATGGGCGCGACGCAATCCTTCGAGATGCCCGCCTACTCCGCGCTCATCCCCGAACTCGTGCCGAAGGAAAAAATCGCACGCGCGTTTGCGCTCGATCGCTCCGTCTTTCACACCGGGCGCATCATCGGCCCGGCGCTCGCGGGGTTGGCGGTCGCGAAGTTCGGACTCGCGTCCGCCTTTTACGCGAACGCGCTCAGCTTCGCGGGGCCGCTGATCATTCTCTTCACCATCCCGCCGCGCCGGCGCGGGACGGAGGCGGAGGAAAAGCAGCGCCGCACGGGATTCGCCGACGGCTGGCGGCATGTGCGCTCGGATGCGCCGACCTTCCGCATGGTGCGGATCTGCGCGGCGAACGCGCTCTTCTGCTCGCCATTCGTGATCATTTTACTGACGTGGTACGGCGAACGGACGCTGAAGCTCGATGATGGCGCGGTGAGTTGGCTCATGTCGCTCGCGGGCATCGGCGCGCTGCTCGCGTCGGGCATGCTCATCGTGGTGCCGCATAAGTGGCGCGATTTTTTCATCCGCCTCGGCGCCGTCGTCAGCGTGATCGCGATGGTGCTGCTCGCCGTGGCGCCGGGTTTCGCCGTCGCCGCGCTCGGGATCGCGCTGAGCACGTTTGGGCTGAATTTGCTCTACGGCATCTCGAATCAAATCGTGCAGGAACGCGCGCCCGATGCGCTGCGCGGCCGCGTCTCCGCCATCGCGAGTTTCAGCTTCGTCGCGGTGATTCCATTTTCCGGGCTGATGACCAGCGAACTCGAAAAACACTTCGGCATGCGCACGGCGATCGCGCTGTGCGCCGGCGGCTATCTGCTCACCGTCGCAGCGATCTTGTGCCGCAAAAGTCCGACCACCGCGCCGTCCGCCGCGCCGCATTGACCGCGCGCGATGGCCTGCTCCAATCACGGCATGAAAACATACTTCACCGAATTCGCCTCGCCCCTCGGCACGCTGCAACTGCGCGGCACGGAAGCCGCGCTCACCGGCGTCTTCATGGAAAATCACCGTCACGTTTTGCCGCCGTCCGCGGAGGCGCTGCGCGACGGCGCTCCGCTGCGCGAGGCGCGGCGGCAGCTCGAGGAATATTTCTCCGGTGAGCGACACGTGTTTTCGCTCGCGCTGAAAATGGAGGGCACGGATTTCCAGCAGCGCGTCTGGGAGGCGCTGCGCGCGATTCAATTCGGCGAAACGATCAGCTACGGCGAACTCGCGCGCCGCATCGGCCACCCGCGCGCCGTCCGCGCGGTCGGACTGGCGAATGGTCGAAATCCGATTTCGATCGTCGTGCCGTGCCACCGCGTGATCGGCGCGAACGGCAAGCTCACCGGCTACGGCGGCGGCATGGAGCGGAAGCAGTTTCTCCTCACGCTGGAAAAATCCGGACCGTTCGCAGAGACAGCGCTGCGCATCGCCGCCTGAAAAATCTCGCAACACTCGATCCGAATCACGCCTCCATTCTCCCTCACATGAAATCAATCCTCGCCGCCCTCGCGCTCGCTCTCACGGTTAAAGCTGGGGCGCAAAATCCTCCCGGCAACAGCAAGGCCGGAGAGCCAATCACATTTTCCATCCACGCCCCTAAAGCGGCGGAAGTCGTGCTGCGCGGGCAGTGGGCCAAGGAGCCGATCGCTCTGAAGCGCGGCGACGATGGCTCGTGGAATGTGACGCTCGATGCCGTGCCCGCCGGCGTGTGGGAATACAGCTTCGGCGTGGACGGCCTGAACGTGATGGATTCGCAAAACCCGGCGATCAAACCGCAGCGCGAACCGGGGAAAAGCATCCTGCACATCGCGTCCACTCCGCCCGCGCCGTGGGACTGGCAGGATGTGCCGCACGGCACGGTGCACACGCACGGCTACGCGTCGAAGGCGCTCAGCAAGCCGCGCGAGATGATCGTGTACACGCCGCCGGGCTACGAACTTTCGGGGGAGAAAAAATTTCCGCTGCTCGTGCTGCAGCACGGCTCGGGCGACAACCAGCGCACGTGGGTCGAGCACGGCAAGGCGCACTGGATTCTCGATAATCTCATCGCCGCCGGAAAGGCGCGCCCGATGGTCGTCGTGATGATTGACGGGCATCCGCTCGGCAAGCGGCGTCCGGGCGACGAGGCAATCCGCGGGGACGCGATGGATGCATTCCGGCGTGAACTTTTCGAGGACGCACTGCCGCTCGCCGAATCACTCTATCGCGTGGAAAAGGACGCCGCGCATCGTGCCATCGCCGGGCTGAGCATGGGCGGCTGGCACTCGCTCACGGTCGGGCTGGGAAACATGGATCGCTTCGCGTGGGTCGGCTCATTCAGCGGCGTGCCGCCGCAAGCGGACGTCGCGGAGAAATTCCTCGCCGATCCCGCGTCAGCGAACGCGAAATTGCGGCTGTTGTGGATCGCTGTGGGCAAGGACGATTTCCTGCGCAAGCGGAATGAGGAGTTCGTCGCCGCGCTGACGGAAAAAGGAATCGCGCACACTTGGGAACTCACCGAGGGCGCGCACGCGTGGCCGGTGTGGCGGGGCTACCTCGCAGAGTTTCTGCCGCTCCTTTTTGCCGAGAAAAAATAGCGGCACTCCGAGCTGTGCGCGGCCGTGCCACATTTGTGCTTGAGCGCGCGCGGCGCGAAATCCCACACTCCCGGAAAGTTCAACCTCCAAACAAAATCCAAACATGAAAACCACATTTCTACTTCTCGCCGGTCTCGCGTTGCTGCCGGGTTGCGCGTCGGTGCAAACACTCCGGATCGCTGCGGAAGGCGGCATGGCGGGCGCTTCCATCCAGGTGGATGTCGCGCCGGATTCTCCCGGACTGCAGTCGGTGCCGGTGAGCAGTTATTTCCTGCCGGGCAATGCGATTCGCGCGGGCGCGAGGGCGAAAACGGTGCGCTTCGGCCAAGGTCAGCCTTTGTCGCAGGATGTGTCCACTTCCGGCCTCGGCAGCAAGGCGGTCATCATCGCGCAGCTTCCGGGCGGGCGCTCGGATGCGGCGGGCGACGCAGATTCGCGCCGCAAGACGATCCCGCTTTCCGGCAAACTCGCGAACGGTGAAAAAGTCACCTCGGTGCTGCGCGTGGGAATTTCCGACGGCGGCATCACGGTGAAAGCCGTGAAGTAGCGGAGGACGCCCGGGCGAAAAGTCGGGCGTCTTTTTCCGCACGCGCTGCGGACTTCCGAGCATGGCGACGTGCGGCGACTACGAACTCGACGGGGCCATCGGCTGGGGACGCCGCGCGACATTTTTTGCCGCGCGCATCGCCGGGGCGGGAGGTCCCGCGACAGCGGTCGTGCGGCGCGCGCGGATGGTGGAGTGGAAATTTCGCGATGCGTTTCTCCGCGCCGCGGCGGAGCAGCAGGCGGCGGTGGGCGCGGGCTGCCGGCGGATCGCGCCGATCCTGGCGTTTGACTGCGACGAGGCGGGCTTTCCATTTTACGCGACGGCGCGCTACGAGACGAGCGCGGCGGAAATGCTCGAGGCGGGCGGCATGGTGGACGATGCGCTGCTGCGCGAATTCGTCACCGGCGTGCTGCAGGTGCTCGCGGAACTGCAGGAAAAATCGCGCCGCGCTCACGGCAATCTCACGCCGGGAAACATTCTGCTCGATGCGCAGGGCCGCGTCTTTCTCACCGACCTCGCGCCGACTTCGAGGGACGCGACGACGGCGGACGATCTGTTCGCGCTCGGCACGCTGATTTACCAATTCGTCCGGCGCACGGCGCGCATCGGGATGCTGAATCCGCCGCTGGATTATTCGCCGGCGTGGACGGAATCGCTGGGCGACGACGCGGAGGGCTGGCGGGAATTTACGAACCGGCTGCTCACCAAATCGCGCAACGCGGGGCCGGACGCGCTGAAAGCCGCGGCGGCAAATGTGAAATCGCTCGCGCGACTCGCGAGCACGGCAGCGAAAGCGGCGGTCACGCCGATGCCGGGCAGCGGCGACGGACCGCAGCCGGAGGTGCGGCGCGCGCCGCCGAAAAAACGCAGCGCGCTGCCGAAAGTGATCGCGGGCATCCTCGTGATCGCGGGCGGTGCGGGCGGCTTCATGTGGTGGAAAAACCGGGAGGCGGAGAAAAAGGCGCGGGCCGAGTTCGCGCTGGCGGAGGCTGCGAAACTCGAGCGCGACAAGGCGCTGCCAGACACGATCAAAGCGCTCCGAGCGGACCTGAAAAAAAAGCTGCCGGAGGAATTTTCCGAGGACAAGACGCTGACTTCGCTGCTCGCGCGCATCGGCAAAAGCCTCGATGCGGCGGGCAACAAAAACGATGTCGTCTCCCTGCTGGGAAACTGGGAACTGCCGGACAAACTGCGCGCGCAGGCGGCGGCGTGGCGGAGCGCGCCGCGCGAGTGGACGGCGTTCGCGGGGCAGCTCGAGGCCGCCGCGCAGATCGATCCGGACGAGGAAAAATCCATCCTCGACCAGCTCCAGACGGCACTCGCGACGCGCAAGAACGCGGATGAACTCGATCGCGGCTGGACGGATGTGACTTTCATTTTGAAAGGCCTCGCCGCGACGGGCAATCCGCTGCTGCCGAGTTTCGAGCCGTGGGCCATGGGGGAAATCCTCGCGGCGAAGAATCTCGACGAAGCGCCGCGGCGCGCGAAACAGGCGGTGGAAAAATTGCGCGAGGTGCTCACCTTCCAGCGCGAGCACGGCGCGCGCGTGCTGTGGAAACGGTTTGAAAAGGAGGCCGGCGAAGTCGCGAAGCTGCCGGCGAGCGGGCTCCTGCCGGGCTGGCCGGACCGATGGAAACGCGAGGCGGAGCGCTTCACCGGGCCGGAGGATGCGAAGCGTGCGGCGTGGGAAAAGCGGCTCGCGAGCGTCGGCGCGACGATTCCGAAACTCGCGCCGGCCGAGCAGGTGAAGTGGAAAAAATTGCAGGGGGAGGCGAACGCGCTGATCGCGGAGGCGCTGGAAAGTGACGTGGCGAAAGTGGATGCGCTGATGGTGAAATTTGACGGGATGCGGCTGCCGATTGAATCTGCGAAGGAGCAGTACCTCGCGATTTTGAAGACGCTCATCAGCGCCGCGGAGACGGCGAAGGACAAGAAGGAGGCGAAGGACGCGATCACGAAATTCGACGCGGCGGCGAAGGGCGTGCTGGTGAAATTTGATCCCGGGACGAGGCGCCAACTCGGCGATTTTCAGACGGGCGCGGGCACGGCGGATGTCGTGAACCGGCTAAACTCCGCAATCAGCACGCCGGACCGGATCGCGCTGGAATTTTCGCAGCCCGGCTGGGAAAACGTGACGCCGGAAAGCTACGACCTCACCGCGGCGCGGTACAAACTCACGCGGGGCGGCGAGACTTTTGAGGTGCCGTTTCTCGCACTGGCGAAGTCGGGCTTCGCGATGGCGGCGATCGAGACGCCGCTGATTTTGGCGCGCATGTCCGGCGTGGTGCCGGGCGCGCCGGCGTTCGAGGCGGGGCCGCAAATCCGGCGGAACGGTTTTCACGCGACGACGGACTGGCTTTGGAAAGCGCCGACGGATTTGCAAAATCGCGGGCTGAACATCCGGTATTTTCCGGCGGCGAACCGCGTGGTACCGGGCGATGTCGGCACCGACGCGTGCCCGGCGACGTGGATGACTTTCGTGGAGGCGGGGAACGTCGCCGCGAAACTCGGCGGCGCGCTGCCGACGGCCGAGCAATGGACCGCTGCGCTGAGCCAGGCCGGAAGCGTGAAACGGCTGCGCGCGCGCGCGTGGACGGAGCAGACGAAGCTGATCGCGTTGTGGCTCAAGCAGACGCAGGAACCGCAATTTTCATCGCGGCCGGACCGGGGAAGTTTCAGCACGAAGACGGGGTTGAAAGGGCCGAGCCGCGACTACCTCGAAGACACGAATCCCGTGGCCGGCGCGACGGACGACGGCAAGCTTTGGCTGGCATCAGTGGGGCAGGAAAATTGGACGCCAAAAAGTGGCTTTGTGAACCTCATCGGGAATGCGGCAGAGTGGGTGGACAACAACCGCAGCCCGGCAATCATCGGCGGCTCGGTGGTCTCGCCGCCATCGCTGCCGACGACCACGCCGCTCGCCGTGCGAGATGGCGCGTATTTTGACGTGACGTTCCGCCTCGTGGTAAAACTTGGTGAAGGCGGTGAGGGCGCGGGGCTGAAAAAGTTCAAGGAAATCGCCGGGGCGATCGCGGTGCCGGCGACGGCGGCGGCGCAGTGAAAACGCTGCGCCGCGGCAAATGGGCACTTCCCAAAATCGGGGCGACCTGCGTAATTTTCCGGGCACACGGCAAGCCCCTTCATGCCAGTCATCAACTTCACTCCAGAGGAACACGCATGGGCGTCGAAGTCCGCGATGCGGCTGCGTTTTGTGCAGGCGGATTTTGCGGATCGCCCCGCGGAGGAGCGGCGCAGTTTTCTCGAAGATGAGGTGCAGCGCGCGCTGAAGGACATCGCGCCCGACCGGCGCTCGCGTTACGCGCAGGCGCTCGCGGAACATTTCCCGACCGGATTCATCAACAACGCCAACGCCGTGGACGCGACGCCCTCTGAAAATTCACCCGAGGCGCTGATCGAGGCGCTGGTCAAAATCGCGCCGAAACTGCCGAAGAGTCTGCTCGCGGATTTCGGCCTGCGGCTGCAGGAGGCGGGCTATATGGAAATCAAATCCACGACGCTGATGGACGCGCCGCCGGATGATCTTTTGAAAAGCATCCCGCTCGATCCGCTGCAGGCGGTGGACCTCCAGCGGCTATATCGCACGCTCGCAATTTTTGCGGAGTATTACATCGGGCTCGAGACGATCATCTGGCGGACGTGGCAGGAAATCGCGCCGACTTCGCCGGTGCGCCGCGACCAGACGCCGATGGGCGATGTGAAGAAAGTCAGCGCGCGCTATTTGCACGGCGACACGGAAGTTTCGTCGGAGCAATTGCGGCTCATCGTGGAGCGCACGCGCAAGCTGATGGGCGGCCTGCTCGGCGCGATTCCGGCGGGCGGCGCGGCGTTTCTCGAGCGGTTTCTCAGCGAGTTTGGGCCGGAAAAAATCACGGCGCTCGCGAAGGTGGACAAGAGCCTCTCGTGGGGCAGCGAGGACGCGAAGAGCTGGAACAAATACAAGAAGATGGTCGAGGATCAGAAGGGGCAGGTCTTCGAGGAAAAAATGTATGAGGCCATCGCGCGCAAGGCCGAGGCGCTGATGGGCGGCACGGCGCGGAAGGAAACCTGATTTTAAAAAATGAGCCTGCAAATCCACTGGCACGAGGGGCTATTCCTCCAGCCGCACCACCTCCAGCGGTTCCAAAAAAATCTGCACGATCTCGTGGCGATGGGACGCTCGATCCAAATGCCGTATCCGTACGGCGTCATTGAGATGAAGCTCAGCTACGACGAGTTGGAGAACAAGCGGCTGCTCTTCGATCGGCTGCGCGTGGTCACGCGCGCGGGCATCGAGATTGATTATCCGAAGAACGCGCACTTGCCGATCATTGACATCAAGAAGGCGTTCGCCGAGCAGCCGGGCGGCTTCGGCGTCGCGCTCGCGGTGCCGCTGTGGGTGGACGAGCGCGCGAACGCAATCGAGCCCGGCAGCAACACGGACCCGCGCGCGAAGCTGATCTATCGCGCGGCGGAAAAACAGTATACCGACGAGAACACGGGCGAGAATGCGAAGCCGGTGATGATGCGCCATTTCAATGCGCGGCTCATCCTCGAAAATGAGGACGACTCCGACATGGAGGTCATCCCGCTGCTGCGCATCACGCGCTCGACAAACGAGGAGTCGGGCATCCCGCGGCAGGATCCGGAATTCACGCCGCCGTGTTTCGTGATCAATGCGTCGCCGGTGCTGCGGGAAATGGTGCGCGACATTTCCGCGCAACTCGATGCGAGCCGCAAAGAACTCACCGTGCAGATGACGCGCGGCGGAACCTTCGATCTGAACACGCTGCGCGGCGTGCAGTACGAACAGGTGTGGCGGATGCGCACGCTGAACAAATTCGCCGCGCGGCTGCCTGCGCTTGCGGCGGCGCCGTCCATCACGCCCTTCGCGTGGTATCTCGAATTGCGCGAACTGCTGGGCGATCTCGTCGCGCTCTATCCGGCGGCAAATGACTTCGACGTAATCCCGTACGACCACGACAATCCCCTGCCCTGCTTTCGCGAAGTCTGCGACAAAATCCGCAAATACCTGCGCGGCTCCGTCGCGCCGAGCTTCTGGAAAGTGGACTTCAAACGCGACGGGCAGTGGCTCGCGGCAAACTTCGAGGACAAGCATTTCACCGTGCCGCTGGAATACTTTCTGGGCGTGCGCACCAAGCAGGATGCACGCGGCCTCGCGACGCTGGTGGAAAATCGCGACGAGTTCAAACTGATGCCGAAGAGCATGATCGAGCGCGCGTATTTCGGCCTGCCGCTGAAGGAAGAACGGCATCCGCCGCTCGAACTGCCGGCCTCCGTGGACCTGCATTATTTTCGCCTGAACCGCACCGAGGGCGCGCGGCACTGGGATCTTCTGAGCAAGGAAAAATCGGCGTGCCTCCGGTGGACCGACATTGATTCCGCGGACTACGCCGTGACGCTTTACATGGTCGTGCCACCCGAAGCCGCCGCCGCGAAATGAATCTGCTCGAACTCTGCGATCCGCTCTTTCAATACATTTGCCGCCTGAACCGCGCGGGGCGCAAAGGCGGGCATGTGGAATTCCTCACGGTGCGCTCGGAGGTGCTCGGCCTGTTCGATGATTTGCGCAATCGCGCGGCGGGGGACTTCAAACTCGCCAGCCAGTTCAAGGCCATGGAAATGCCGCTGATTTTTTTCGTGGATTCGCTGATCGCGGAAAGCAAGCTGCCGTGCGCGCGGCAGTGGAACAAGGAGCGCCTCGCCTTCAAACGCGACGAACTCGCGGGCGATGAAAAATTCTTCGACCTCCTCGACGAAACGCTGAAAGACCCGGGCGACGAGGCCACCGAGCGGCTGACCGTTTTCTACACCTGCATCGGCCTCGGGTTCAGCGGATTTTACTTCAGCCAGCCCGAGTACCTGCGGAAAAAAATGCAGGACATCGCGCTGCGCATCCGCGGCGCGATGGAGAGCGATTCGCAGGCCCGCATCTGCCCCGAGGCGTACGACCACACGGACGGGCGCGACCTTGTCGAACCGCCGACCGGGCGCGTGTGGCTCATGGTCGTCATCTTCTTGATCAGCGCGATCACGGCGCTCGGCTGCAACATGTCTCTTTTTTCCAAGGCCGCCGGCTCGCTGAAAGATTCGCTCCGCGTGATCCTCGAGCAGGAATCCAAAATCGGCACGCGCGTCGAAACTGCCGCCGTCAAATAAGCCATGGAACAGCTTTTCAATCTTCCCACGCCGGTCAAAGCGGTCCTCGCGCTCCTCGCCTGCACGAGCATCGTCGGCGCGGTCGCGATGATCGACACGAAGCTCGCGGGCATCGTCGCGATCGGCCTCGTGCTGCTCGTCCTCGCGATCGTCGCGTTCCTCGCGCTCCGCGCGTGGGCGCGCAAGCGCAAGGCGCTCTCGATGGCGAACGAACTCTCGCAGCATTCCGCCACCGCACCCGCGGGCGTGAACGACGCGGCGAAGCGCGCCCGGCTCGACGACATGCGCCGCACGTTCGGTGAGGGCCTCACGAAATTCGGCGGTGCCGAGAACATCTATAAATTCCCGTGGTATCTCATCGTCGGCGAGCCGGGCTCGGGAAAAACGGAAGCCATCCGGCATTCCAATGTCGGCTTCCCACCCGGCTTGCAGAACGAAATGCAGGGCGTCGGCGGCACGATCAACATGAACTGGTGGTTCTCGAATCAGGCCGTGTTCCTCGACACCGCAGGCCGACTGATGTTCGAGGAGGTGAAACCGGGCGAGACGAATGAGTGGAAGGAATTTCTGCAACTGCTCGTCCGCAACCGCCACAACTGCCCGATCAACGGCCTGCTGCTGATCATCCCGACGGACGCCCTGATCAAGGACAGCGAGGCGCGCATGAACGAGAAGGCCGGCAAGATCGCCGCGCAGTTCGAGCTGATCCAGCGCACGCTCGACATCCGTTTTCCGGTCTTCGTGATGATTACGAAATGCGACATGATGAGCGGATTCCGCGAGTTCTTCGACGACTTCGCCGACGCCGCCAGCGTGAACCAGATGCTCGGCTGGTCGAACCCCGAGGACCGCGACGCGCCCTTCGCGCCCGAGCGCGTGACCGATCATCTCGCGACCGTCGTGCAGCGGATCAAAAAGCGCCGCCTCAGCCTGCTGCGCGATCCCGTGCCGACGAAGGGCGAGGAGCGCCGCACCGATGAAGTGGATGCGCTATATTCGCTGCCGCAGAGCATCCAGCTTCTCGCGCCGCGGCTACGGCAGTATTTGGAGAAAATATTCGTCGCCGGGCCGTGGTCGCCGAAGCCGCTGTTTCTGCGCGGAATTTATTTCACGAGTTCCATGCGGGAAGGCGCGGCGCTCGATCAGGAACTCGCGCAGGCGCTCGGCCTCGGGGCCGATCAGCTTTCGGAGGCGAAGGTCTGGGAAAAGGAACGCGCGTATTTTCTGCGCGACATTTTCACCGAGAAAGTCTTCCGCGAAAAAGGTCTCGTCACGCGCGCGACGAATACGAAGAGGATGCTGCGCAAGCGCGGCCTGCTGCTCTGGGGCACCGCCACGCTGCTCGCGCTCGCGTTCGTCGGGTTCACGTTTTACGCGTACCGGCAGTTTTCCGAAAGCATCCGGCGCCACAACGATCTGTGGTCCACGGCGAAGAATCCCGAGGACTGGAAGGGCGGAAAATGGAAGCCGATCGTCGAACTCAAAAAAAACGAGCCGGGCGAACACGGCATCACGTATGCATTCCGCGGCATCGAACCGCCGCTCACCGTGGGCGACCGCCGCATGCCGCTGCTCACGTATCACGACGAACTGCGCAACGTCGCGATGAAGGATCTCAGCAGCGAAACCGGCTGGGTCTATCGCCCCATGCTCAAGGCGGCGAACATCGAAGGTGACAAACGGAATGCGCAGCGCATCGTGTATGAGGGCAGCGTCGTTTACCCCCTCGTGGAGGCCGCACGCACCCGGATGCAGCAGGAAAAAATCACGGACGCCGTGGATGCCGAAGAGGGGGACGCGCGGCTGTATCGCGAGGCCCACGCGCTCGCCGCGCTGCTGCGCATCGAGTCCGACAAGGTCAGCGGAAGCAAGAAGCTCGACGACCTTTCCGAGACGGTGCTGGTCCCGCTGCTGCAGTACGTCACCGCGAGCAAGCTGCCCGCCAGTGACGAGCAGATGAAGCAGCTGCGGGCCGGTTTTGAAACTGCCTACGGCTCGAACCCCACGGCAAAATGGGTGCCGGAACGCCTCGCGTGGGGCTCGCTCGCGCTGGAGCAAAACGCGCCGATCAGCGCGGGCCTCGCGCGCCTGCGTGCGCTCGCAGACAAGAGCATCGGCGCGCAACTGGAGAGCGCCGGGAAGATTGTTCAGATGCGGGACGACCTCCGCGAATTCCGCAGGATCGAGGGGGTGATGGACGCCACCGCATCCGGCCCCGGTGATCCCGCGGCGAAGGAGGCCCCCCTCACGACGCTGCTGTCACAACTCGACACGCTCAAGGTGGCCTTGGATGCAAAGCTGAAAGCCGCGACGAGCGAGAGGCTTGTGGCCGGAGACAAAATCTCACTCAGCGCGGCCTACGCTCAGCTCGTCACCGGCAGCCAATCGCAGTCGAACGCAAACTTCCAGCTCCTGCACGACATCGTGAAGCCGCACCTCGCGAGCCCCACGGCAAAGCTTTTCGCCGAGGTGGAGAAGGAACTTAAAAACACGCAAGACAATCTCACCGCGCAGGTCGCGAACAAGTTCAGTGACAAGGATCGCGAGGAACTCGCGCAGCTCGACGGTTACCTCGAGGACTTCGGGGACCTCCGCCGCATTTACGAGGTCCGCTTTGCCACCTATCGCAAAGCGGAGGCGGTCGCATCAAACAAAGATGATCTCTCCGACCTCATCGGGAAAGGCTGGGCCTCGTATGGTGACGTGGTGAAGGACATCAAGAGCCAGCGCGATCAGTTGCCGACGATCAAACTCAAGCTCACGACTCCCACCGCTAAGGACAACCCTCCCTTCGAGAATACTTGCAGGACCCTGCTCGACATCGCCGAGGAACGCCGACTCGGCCTCATCGCATCCAGCTACCTGCAGCAGACGAAGGCGAAATTTGAGACGAATTTTCACGACCCATTCGTGAGCGGGACGGGACGCCGAATGAGCGCCACCGAGCGCGAATCGGCCAAAGCGCTCATGGATAAATGGAAGGGCGATGCACTCGCCACGGACTACGCGCGGGTGGGTTCCCGCATCAAAGTGAAGCTGGACCAGTTCATCGGCGCATTTGAACCGATGAAAGCAGCGGCGGCCGCTGCCGACGCCCACGCCCGAGCCGTCGCCAACCATGCGGAAAAAATGAAGAGTCTCAAATCCAGCGTCACTTTCCTCCGGCAGGCTCCCGCCAAATGGAAGAGGGCGAATGGCACGTATATTTTCGGCGGCACCAATCCGACGTGGAGCACTAGCTACGGCAACGCCATGACGATCCAGTTGAGCGACGACCCCGGACAGCCTCCACCGCTCTCGGGCAGCGTCACGATAGACACGGGCGCGGCCGGCGAGCGGCAAGCGCACTCCGGCGGAGCCACGCTCTCCTTCGAAGTAAAGTTGAATGGCGAAAAACCGGCTCCTGTGCCCGACATCGACCCCGGGCAATTGGGCCCGCGCAAGGCGCCCATCAGCGAAATGCTCACGGCTCCTGCCGGGCCCGATTTGCCCGCGCCCCCGGCCCCGGCAAGCACCAGCACGACTGCGCCGGAGACCATCCCCGTCCCGATACCTCCACCGCCGAAGGGGAACACCCCTTCCAAGCGGCCAGGTAGCAAGAAAGGCCGCTGACCGATGGCGGGCTGGCTCAACGACCTCGGATCAAAGTTCGGCCTCGGCAAACGCCCGGCTTCCGCGCACCTCGGTGCCTTTGGCAAGCATCCCGGCTGGGATGATCATCTCGATGACATCGGGCTGAATTCCGAGGCGCTCATCGCGGCAAAGCAATACCTCTACGTGCAGGGCATCGGCGGCGTGATCGATGCCGGCCAGTGGGAAGCCCTGCCGGCGGAGGATGCGCTCGCGGAGTTCCGCCACGTCTTCGTGTGGATGGACGAGCGGGAGACGCTGATCGGCAAGCTGTGGTCCTCGAGCGACGGCAAGGGCCGCACAAAATATCCGATGGTCGCGTGCGCGCATTTTTCCAACCGCAACGCGCCGGGCATTCCCGACGCGACGAAGCTGCTCGACGATCTCGAAACGTCGTGTCGCGCCACCGCTTCGGCGGACGATGTGCGGCGGCTCGTCGCGCAGGCAGGCGCGGCGGCGGGTGCGCTCCTTGAAGCGCCGGCGCCGACG
Organism: Chthoniobacterales bacterium; assembly: GCA_038326125.1. Classification (GTDB taxonomy): domain Bacteria; phylum Verrucomicrobiota; class Verrucomicrobiia; order Chthoniobacterales; family Chthoniobacteraceae; genus SXWH01. The sequence goes on along the minus strand of JBBQJR010000024.1, from coordinate 77 downwards.
CCGGAGCCGCGGGCGGAATTTGCGCGCGGCCTTCGACTCGAGCCGGTGACGGAACCGGTCGCACGCATTGCCTACGC
>JBBQJR010000023.1:0-16865 GCA_038326125.1 Chthoniobacterales bacterium | reverse complement strand
GGTCGCGCGCGAAGCGGCTCGCCCGGCACGGCAGCCCCAGCCGCTCGCGCAGGGCAGCGAGCAGCAGCGGCTCGGCGGGGGCGCCCTCGGGCAGCGCGCCCTCGACGAAGGAAGTGAAGATGAGCGCGGGCGCGTCGTGCGCGGCGGCTTCGAGCCAGCCGGCGATTTCCACTGCGTCGCGCGGCTCCGGCGCGGCGATTTCGGACTGGCCCGCGATTTCGATGAGCATCCGCAGCAGTTCCGCGACCGGCAATTCCGCGAGGGCCGCCCGCGGAACCCGCTCGATTTCGTCGAGCGCGCTGCGCACCGCTTCGAGCGCGCCGTGCAGGGCGCGACCGGCGTCGGACTGGCGGGGCAGGCGGCGATGCCGGTAGATGCGCTCCAGCACGCGTGCGACATCGCGCGAAAAATCCGAACTGCGAATCGCCATGAGCTTTTCCAACCGCGCGAGCGAAGCGGCGACCCGCTCCTCGCGCGAACCGGGAGCGGACTGCAGCGGCGCGATGCGCTGCGGGAGGTGGTCGTTAAAAAAGCGATCGAGCAGCCTTGCCGAGGGGCGCGCGATTCCGGCGAGATCCGGGTGGCGGATCAGCGCGGCGACGCTCGCGTACGTCGGCGGGAGGCCCGCCGGCCGGTCGAGAAAATCGGCGAGGTGCGCGAGCAGTTGCAAAGGCGCGGTGCGCGAAACCGGCCGGCCCTCGGCCGCGCGCGCCAGGATGCCCGCATCCGCGAGGCCGTGCAGCAGCGCGGGAATAGCCGCGGGCTCGGGCGCGGCGATGGTGATGCCGGCGCTGGAAAGACCGGCCATTTTCCAACTGCGGATCAATTCCGCGCAGCGCGCCGCCTGCTCCTGCACATCGCGCACGACGTGGATTTCGCCGTCGGAAAACTGGCAGGCTTGCTTCGTCCAGTGCGGCGCTTGCAGCCGGCCCCATTCGTCGAATCCGGCGGCGTCGGATTCCGGCGCGTGAATGAAAACGGCCGGAGCGTCCGGCAGCGTGCGGACGAGGAGGAGAAGTTCCGGCGGCAGTTCGACCACGCCGACGAGCGCCACCTGCAGCCCCGCCGAGGGCCGGCCCGCCGCCGCGAGCCGCGCGCGCCGCGCCGCCGGATCGGCGAGGCCCCACGCGGCGAGCACCGCGCGATATTCGCCGAGCAAATGCTGCAGCGCCTCCCAGCGCGGCTGCTCGAGTTCGGCGGAGTCGGGCGCGATTTTTTCGAGTTCGGATAATGCTCCGTGGAAATCTACGCCGGCGGTGCTGAGGATTCGCCACGTTCGGTCGAGCACGCCCGCGAGATGGGTGAGGCCGCCGCGGCCCGCGGGCATCTTCCAAATTTTTGCGATGAGCGCCGGCTCTGCGCCCTGAACGGCGAGCGTCCACGCAATGCGCTGGATCAGCGGAGAGGCGACGCTTGCATCGCTGCCAAAGATCGCATCGTCCAGCGAGCCCGGCGTGACGATGCGCGGCGGAATGAGCGCGAGACCCGCGCGCTGCGCCTCGGCCGCGAGCAGGGCGAGGAGCCGCCGCGCCGCGCTGCGCCCGCGGACGACGAGAAGCCACGCGGAAAAATCGGCGTCACGACTCTGCGGTGCCTGCGCAATGCAGTCGGCGAGCAGCCGCGCCGCGACCGCAGGGAGAAAGTGCGAAGTCCATGGCAGGAAGAAGCGCATGGCACGCGGTTATCGGAGGTGCGCGCGTTTCACGGAAGCCGAGACTTTCACACGATGAATTTCAGATGCGTTTGCCCGCGTTTTTTTCCGCACTCCGAGCGTGCGATCAAGTATCGGCAAACCGACTAATGCACTCGCCGGTGGTGATTTCACCCCAACGCCTCGCCGCACTCCGCCGCCGTTCAATTCAGGAAGATCAGCTCGTTCGTGAGCAGGATGATCTGCGTGTAGCGTTCCAGCGGAGTGAGCGGCTGGATTGGCGTGACGGGAGATTTTTTGCGCAGCTTCGCCTCCAGTGCATCGGCCTGTCCGAGGGCGATGCTTGCTGTCTCGCTGGTCTTCCCCGCCGGGGCTTCGGAGCCGAGGAATTGTTCCGCCAGTTTCAACTCTTCCGGACGCGGCGCGCGTTGGAAGGCAGTGCGGAAAATGAACTTCACTTTCTCCGCATCGGGCGCGTTCGCCGGGAACTCCGGGCGGGCGAGAATGTTCTTCACCTGCTCAACGAGGAAGGGGCTGTTCATCATGAAGAGCGCCTGCTGGGGGACGGTGGTCAGGATGCGCTCGCCCGTGGACATGTCGGGGTTTGCAAAATCGAACGTGTTGAGCATTTCCGGCAGCGAGGAGCGGTCGAGGAAGGCGTAAACACTGCGGCGGTTCGTGCTGACTTTGGAGTTGCCGAGGTCGGCGCTGGCATATCTGCCTTTGCCGCCGATTGTGCTTCCCGCAAGGATGAAAGGCTGGCCGCCCATCGTGAGGTCGAGCTTGCCGCCGAGGGTGAGCAGCGTGTCGCGCACCTCCTCGAAGTCGAGGCGCTGCACATTCGCGCGCCAGAGCCACTGGTTGGTCGGGTCGCTCTTCATCGCAGCGTCATTCGGGCGGCTGTCCTGCTGATAGGCGGCGGACATGACGATGAGCTTGTTCAGCTTTTTCAACGACCAGCCGTTGTCCATGAGCCACGTCGCGAGGTAGTCGAGCATCTCGGGATGCGTCGGCGGCTCGGAGCGCGTGCCGAAATCGCTGACGGTGCGGACGATGGCCTGGCCGAAATGCCACTGCCACGCGCGGTTCACGATGACGCGCGCCGTGAGAGGATTGTCGCGGCTCGCGATGAGCTTCGCCATTTCGAGGCGGCCGCTGCCGTCGGTGAAGGGCTTGCGATCCGGCGCAAGGAGCGCGGGAAACTGGCGCGGCACGATGTCGCCGCGGTTCTGCGGCTCACCGCGAACGAGCACGGCGGCGTCGCGCGGTTTGTCGCGATCGGTGACGGACATCGCCTTTACGGGCGCGCCGGGGTGGACGAGTTCGAGCGTGATGATCTTCGCGCGGATGGCACCCTGTTGGGTGGTGAACTGGTTGCCGAGCGCGCGGGCCATGTTTTGCTCGTCCGGCAAAATCGCGGAAGCGGTGCCGTAGATCTCCTTGCGCAATGCTTCCATGTCGGCGTTGGCGAGTGCGACTTGCGTCTTCGCGATGTCGAAGCGACTGCGTCCGCCGCCCTTGTAGCCGAGAAATTCATCGAGCTTGAGCTGCTTGTGCAGCGTGTCGAATGCCTCGGTGTAAATCGCAGCCACGTCCTTCAGCGAGGCGGGAGTCTTTGCCGCGAAGGCCTTCGCGAGCACTGGCGTGACCGTCTTGGACTCGGCGATTTCCTTCGCGAGCGCGGGCGCACTTTCCGCAAATTTCTCCGCGGGAAGCTCCGCAAATTTCGTCCACGGGGAAAAAATGGCGTCGTCCTTTTTCCCGCTCTCAATGCTCTTCAATCGGTCGAGCCAGATCGCGGCAAGTTCGGCTTTCAGACCCTTGTCGCGGGCGAGGATGCGGAAATTGTCGTTCTTCTTGCCGCCCTTCGAGGAGGAAGATTTTGCCTCGTGCGCGGCGAGCATGTACTCGCCGGATTTCTCCAACATGCCGGAAAGGAGACGCGCAGCCTCGGTGTCACGATATTGGTCCGCTTCCTTCTCCACTTTCGCGACTGCTTCCTTAAATTCGCCGTAATGCGGATTCTTTTCCGGGTCGGCGATCTCCGAGCCATCGGCGACGTCCTGGCTGCTCGTGAAGACGCCGTAGAGCGAGTAGTAGTCCTTCGTCGGGATCGGATCGAATTTGTGATCGTGGCAGCGCGCGCACGAGCCGGTGAGGCCCATGATGCCCTTCGTGACGACATCAATGCGGTCGTCAATCACGTCGTTTTCATTTCCCATGAAACGCTTGCCAACGGTGAGGAAGCCGAGTGCAGCGAGCTTGGATTTTTCGGTCTTGGATTCGGGAAGTTTGTCCGCGGCGATCTGCTCGATAACGAACTGATCGTACGGCAAATCCTTGTTGAACGCGTCAATCACGTAGTCGCGGAAGGTCCACGCATGCGGGTAGAGCGGCACGCGTTTGCCGCCGTTTTGGCGGTCACCGCTCGTGTCCGCATAGCGCGCGATGTCGAGCCAGTGCCGGGCCCAGCGCTCGCCGTAGCGCGGCGAAGCGAGGAGACGATCCACGATTTTTTCGAAGGCGTTTGGCGAGTTGTCGGCGACGAAGGCATCGACTTCCTCGGGCGTCGGCGGGAGGCCGATGAGATCATACGTCACGCGGCGGATAAGCGTGTGCTTGTCGGCCTTCTGCGAGGGCGCGAGTTTTTTCTCGGTCAGTTTCGCGAGGAAAAAGTTGTCGATCGGATTCTGCACGAAGTGTTTTTCGTCCGCGATTTTCGGCACGGGCGGGTTCGAGACTTTCTGGAAGGCCCAGTGTTTCTTCGCGGTATCCGCGTCCCATGCGAGCTTGCGGGTTGCCTTGCCGTCGCGCGGATCGGGCGCGCCCATTTTGATCCACTGCGCAAAGTCCGCGAGCACCTCGTCCGAGAGCCGATCCTTTTTCGGCGGCATGGCCATGTCGGGGTCCTTGTCCTCGTGGCGCAAGGTGACCAGCAGCAGGCTCTTCTCCGGCTTGCCGGGGACGATCGCCGGGCCGCTGTCGCCGCCTTTGAGCAAAGACTCGGCGGTGTCGAGGTAGAGCCCGCCCTTCAGTTTTTTCGCATCGGCACTGTGGCACTCGTAGCATTCCTTCGAGAGCACGGGCCGGATTTTCTTTTCAAAAAAATCAAGCTGCGCGAGGTCGGAGACGGCCGCTGCGCCGGCGAAATTCGGGAGTTGCAGCGCTGCCACGGCGGTGGCGACGCAGATGCGCTTGGTGCTTTTGCTCATGGGGCAAAATTAGGCGATGAGGTCTTTCACGACATTGCCAAAGACATCCGTGAGACGGAAATCTCGGCCGTTGTAGCGATACGTGAGCTTCTCATGGTCGAAGCCGAGGAGCTGCAGGATTGTCGCGTGCAGGTCGTGGACGTGGACTTTGTTCTCCACGACATCGTAGCCGAACTCATCGGTCAGCCCGTACGCCTGACCGCCCTTGATGCCGCCGCCCGCCATCCACGAGCAGAATGCGCGGTGATGGTGATCGCGTCCGGGTTCGCCGCGCGCGCCCTTGTCGTGGCGCGGAGTGCGGCCGAATTCGCCACCCCACACGACGAGCGTGTCCTTGAGCATGTCGCGCTGCTTGAGATCCTGCAGGAGCGCGCCGACCGGCTGGTCAATGAGTTCGGCCTGCTTGCGGAGGTTGCCCTTCACATCGGTGTGGTGGTCCCAGCCGCCCGCCCAAACTTGCACAAAGCGCACGCCATTCTCGACGAGGCGGCGCGAGATCAACATGCGGCGTCCGATTTCCGAATCGCCGTACGAGTCGCGGATGTGCTGCGGCTCCTTCGTCACGTCGAAGACTTCCGTCGCCTCCGTCTGCATCTTGAAGGCGAGTTCGAACGACTGGATGCGCGCCTCGAGCGCCGACTCGCGCTTCATTTGCTCGGCGTGCATCGCGTTCAATTTTTGCAGCACATCGAGCTGCTTGCGCTGCTGATCGAGCGTTGCGTAGTGGCTGCGGATGTTTTCGATGATCTTGTCCGCGGGCGCGCTCACGTTGCTCACTACGGTGCCTTGATACGCGCCGGGGAGGAATGCGGAACGCCAGTTCGTCGCGCCGCCGAGCCCGCCGCCGAGCGCGATGAATCCCGGCAAATTTTCATTCACCGTGCCGAGGCCGTAGAGCGCCCACGAGCCCATCGAGGGTTTCACGAGGCGACCCGAGCCGGTATTCATCATCAACGTCGCGAATTCATGCGCCGGTACATCCGTCGTCATCGAGCGAATCACCGCGATGTCGTCAATGCTCTTCCCGATGTTCGGGAAAATCTCGCTCACCTCGACGCCGCTCTTGCCCATCTTGCTGAAATTAAAAACCGACGGCAGTGGCAGCCCGCCGATGAGCGGCACGTCCTGACCGGCATATTTCGCCATGCCCGGCTTCGGATCCCACGTGTCGATGTGGGAAGGTCCACCCTGCGAGAAAATGTGGATGACGCGCTTGGCCTTGCCGGGGAAATGCGGCGCGCGCGCGGCGAGCGGCGAGAGACTCGCGGCACTGGCGGCACCGCCGAGGGTCTCGCCGAGGAGACCGGCGAGGCTCAGGGCACCGAAGCCCATGCCGAAGCGGTTCAGGAATTGGCGGCGCGTGAAGCAAAGGTCGGCTTGGCTGGGGCGATGTTCGGAGATATTCATGGGTGTGGGAGGGTATTTAACTGCGAATTCATCAATGTAAAGGCACGGCTGATTTCTTCGTTAGAAAAATGTTTGGAGAAAATGTCTTCGTCGTGGAGTGAATGCAGAATGCGTGGGAAAAGTGTGATCGCCGTCTCGCCAAAGTTGAGCGGGCTATTCGGTGTGCCCGCGGCGACGCGTTGGCGCGGGCGGGAGGCGCGCCGCGTTTTTCCGAGCGCGCCTGCGATCGGTGCAAGCGGACGGGAAAGCGATTTCGCATTCCTCGGCGCCAACCTGCTTTCCTCGCCGCGTCGCCGAGTTGAATCCTGAAATTCCGCCCCCGCGCAAGCCGCCTCACTCGTGTCCCCGCCGATCATTCGCCAGCGCCGCGATCCGAAGCTCGTTCAGCCGACGCGCGATCACAAAAGTATTGTTCTCGCCGTACTTTGACCACGGCCCCTCCGGCACCTCCTCAAACTCCACAAACTTCCAATCCGTCACATCCGTGTCGTCCATGCCGAGGCAGTCGCGCACCGCGGGTGAAACATCGAGCCCCGCGCCTTTGTTGATGTTTTTTTTCGGCCGCTCATCGCCGAAAACGTATCCCGAATGATCCGTGCGAAACGGCCCGCAATCCTCCCACTGCGCGTACACCGTCTTTCCCTTGAGCCGAATCGCCACCCAGCGCCCCTTGCACACCGATTGGTTCGACGCGCGATACTCGTCGTGGAACCACGGCACGACCTTCCTCGCCTCCGGCTTGTGCCCGCTTTCCTGCAGATCATTGTACGGCAGCGCCACGTAAAACGGATTCTGCCCCGGCACAAACGCCGCCGGGCGGAAATCCCTCCGGTCCTCGCGCACCGGCGTGTCCGTCCCGCCGAAATGCGCCGCCCAATCCTTGTCCCACGAACTCGTGCGGTTCGGCGTCGGATTGTTCTTCGACGGCTTCTCGCCGATCCAAAAAGTCGTCGTCACGATGTCCCGCTTCCACGGATACCGGTCCGCCGCCGGCACCTGCTGCTCCGCGCTTGCCCGCGCCGGTGCCGACTGCTCCGCGACCGGCGGCACCGTCGGCTCTTCTGGTCTGGATTTTTCCGCCGTCAAAGTCCGCGGCATCACCGGGGTCGCGGACTCAGCCTCCCTTTTCGGCAAAATCACCCTCGGCGGAATTTCCTGCTCCGCCGCGCACGCGTCACTCTCCTGCCGCAACGCCGCCATGATCCGCTCGCGTGTCGCCGCGCCGACCGCATTCGACACCCGCGCCGCCGCACTTTCCGCCGCCGCCTTGTTTGGAACATCACCGTCCCGCCCGCCCGACGCCGCGAGCCCTGCCGGCGATACCGTCTTCGGCGCCCGCTTGGGGTGGGTCTGCGCCCGCTGCTTTTTCTGCCGCCCATTTTCCTCCTTCCCGTGCGGAAGCGAAAACATCGAGGCGAACGACGCGGCGGCAATGAACGTGGAGCGGAGGATTTTTTTCATCGGGGGGAGCGATTGGTGGTTGACCGGCCGGTTTCACCACGCCCCGAGATTACCCTCTGAGAAAGTCGAGCGCACCAATTATTTGGTCGTGGCTCATTCTGAACTACGAAGGGCACAAAGGGCGCGAAGGGGGAACTCTCGAATGGCTTGCGCTTTGAAGGGCAACTTCTTCGTGTTCTTCGCGCCCTTCGTAGTGAAATCCAAATTGAGCGACTACCACTCATCTCGCAGCGTAGTGGCACCGGAACCTCCGCGTCGTCCGGTGGGCAAACCGCCGGTCGCAGTGCGTGCTTTTCTCGCAGCGCACAATCGTGTTGAATGCCCGATCCCACCTCCCGCATGAGCCCAAAATTCCGCATCGCCGGCATCAATTTCGATCACTTCCACATGGGCGACCTGCTGCGCATGGCGCACGAGCATCTCGATGCCGAACTCGTCGCGATCTGCGACGCGCAGCCAGAACGGATGCGCGAGGCACAGCGGAATTTTTCCCTTCCCGACGATCGCATTTTTACCGACGTGGAGGCGTGCCTGGAAAAGGCGCGGCCCGATGTCGTCATCCTCTGCCCGGCGGCGGCGCAGCACGGCGAATACGTCGCGCGCGTGGCAAAATTCGGCGCGCATGTGCTCGTGGAAAAACCCTTCGCCGCGTCGCTCGCGGAGGCGGATGCGATGGTCGCCGCGATGCCCGCCGGCAAGCTGCTCGCGCTCAACTGGCCGCTGCGCTGGGAGCCGGGCGTGGTGACGGCGAAGCGCCTCATCGACGAGGGAATGATCGGCGAAGTGCGCGGCTTTCATCACTACGGCGGCAATCGCGGACCACTGTGTCATGGTGCGGACAAGACCGAAAAGGAACCGACGGCGTCAGAAAAAGCGGCCAGTTGGTTTTACCAAAAAAGCGCGGGCGGCGGCTCGCTGCTCGACTACCTCGGCTACGGCACGACGCTCGGGACGTGGTTTATGAACGGCCGCGTGCCGCTCGAAGTGACGGCGGCGACGGACGAGCCGCCCGGCCTCGAAGTGGACGAGCATAGCGTGGTGATCGTACGCTACGACACGGGGCTCTCGAAATGCGAAACGCGCTGGGGCACGTTCACCGATCCGTGGGCGCATCAGCCGCAGCCGAAGTGCGGCTTCGCGATCTGGGGCAGTGCCGGCACGGTGACGTGCTACGACTACGAACCGACGGTGCGCGTGCAGACGCGCGCGCAGCCCGAAGGCTGCGAAATCCCGTGCGACGCGCTGCGCGCGCCGGAGCGGAATCCGCTCGAATATTTCCTGCACTGCATCGCGACCGGCACGCCGCTCAGCGGCCCGCTCTCGCCCGCCGTCTCGCGCATCGGCCAGCAAATCGTGGACGGCGCCGTGCAGAGCGCGCGCGAAAAACGCACGGTGAAACTGCCGCGCTGAATTTCGCATGAGCACCGAAACTTTCTCCGATTTGTCGAGGCTCGCGCTGTGGTCCGCGTGCCTCTTCGCGGGCATTTCGTCCGGAGCGCGCGCGGGTGCGGAGGAAAATCTCGCCTGGGAAAAATTGCCACCGATTCCCGATGCGGAAGGTTTCGCGGGCACCTTCGCCGGAGTGAGCAATGGCGCGCTCATCGTCGCGGGCGGCGCGAATATCGCGGGTGACAAGTGGGCGGATCCGCTGCGCAAGCAATGGCACGACGCGGTCTTCGTGCTCGAAAAACCCGACGGCGAATGGAAGGTCGGAGGCAGGCTGCCGCGCGCGCTGGCGTACGGCGTGTCCGTGACCACGGAACGCGGCGTGGTGTGCATCGGCGGGAGCGATTCCGAGCGGCATCACGCGGAAGTTTTCCTGCTCGAATGGCGCGACGGGCGCATCGTGACGTCGGCGCTGCCGACGCTGCCGCAGCCGTGCGCGAATGCCTGCGGCGCGCTCGTCGGCAAAGTGATCTGCGTCGCGGGTGGAATCGAGACGCCGGCCGCGATCGTCGCGATGAAAACATTTTGGCGGCTCGATCTCGCCGCCGCCGGGCCGCGTTGGGAAACGCTCGAACCGTGGCCCGGCCCCGAGCGCATGCTCGCGGTCGCGGGCGTCGTCGGAAATTCCTTCTTCGTGTTCAGCGGCGCGCGCCTCAGCGCGGGAGCGGACGGCCGGCCCGTGCGCGAGTATCTTCGCGACGCGTACCGCTTCACGCCGGGCGCGGGATGGAAGCGAATCGCGGACCTTCCGCGCGCCGCGGTCGCCGCACCGTCGCCCGCGCTGCCGCGTGCTGCATCGCTGCGGATCGTCTCGGGCGATGACGGCCTGAACGTGGATTTCCAGCCCGTGAAAGATCATCCGGGTTTTCCGCGCGATGTGCTGGCGTACGACACGAAACTCGATGCGTGGAGCAGCCAAGACGACGCGCCTTTTTCCCGCGCGACCGCGCCGACCGTGCGCTGGCTCGGTCGCGACGTGATCCCAAACGGCGAGGTGCGCCCGCGCGTGCGGACGCCGGAGGTGTGGGCGGCGCGGATGCAGCCGGCGAAGTGAGTGCGAGGGAGTTGGGAGCGGCGACATTCCTGTCGCCGCGCTTCGCCTGCGCCGGCGGCGCACGATCTCGGCGACACAGATGTCGCCGCTCCCAGCGCGCGCGCATTTCGCGATGGACGCGCGCGGCAGGAGGCGTCCTTCTTTGCCGCATGAAACTTCCCGATCCCCAGCGGCTCCGCGGCCTCGTCGCGGCGACGCACACGCCGTTTCACGCGGACGGCTCGCTGCATCTCGCGGTCGTCGAAAAGCAATGCGCCCACCTGCTCGCGAACCAAGTCGGCGCGGTCTTCATCGGCGGCACGACGGGCGAGAGCAGTTCGCTCTCGCTCGAGGAAAGGCGCGCACTCGCGCAGCGCTGGATGGAAGTCGCGCGCGGGACTCCGATGCGCGTGGTCATCCACGTCGGCGCGAATGCGCTCGCGGATGCGCGCGTGCTCGCGGCGGATGCGGAGCGGCTCGGCGCGCCCGCGATCGCCGCGCTGTCACCGAGCTATTTCAAGCCGCGCTCGCTCGACGCGCTCATCGCGTGCGCCGCGGAAATCGCCGCGGCCGCACCCGCGACCCCGTTCTATTTTTACGACATCCCGAGCATGACGGGCGTGAGTTTTCCGATGGCGGATTTTCTCGCGCAGGGCGCGGCGCGCATTCCCACGCTCGCGGGCATCAAATTTTCCAACTCCGATCTGATGGCGCTGCAGCTCTGCCTGCACGCCGGCGGCGGTGCGTGGGACATTCCGTTTGGCTGCGACGAATTTCTCCTCGCGGCGCTCGCGCTCGGAGCGACGGGCGCGGTGGGCAGCACGTACAATTTCGCCGCGCCGATTTACGCGCGGTTGCTCGCCGCGTTTCAGCGGGGCGATCTCGCGGCAGCGCGCGCGGAGCAGTTCCGCTCGGTGCAGCTCGTGCAGCTTCTCGCGAGCGTCGGTTTCATGGGTGCGGCGAAGGCGGTGATGACGATGCTCGGCGTGGAGGTCGGCCCCGCGCGGCTGCCGCACCCATCGCTGTCGGCCGACGAAGTGCGGAAGCTGCGCACCGGCTTGGAGCAACTCGGATTTTTCGACTGGATCAAAAACTGACCGTGAAATCCGCCGCCGTGATGCACCCGCGAAAAATCAAAAGGCACGCGTGGCTCGCAGCCGCCATGCTCGCGCTGGGCGCACTTTTTCTCCATGCGGAGGAACTGCCGGACATCGCGACGGTGCCGGAGGATTTGCGAGTGCCCGCGATTTCCGAAGGCGCTCCCGCCGCGGGCGTGCGCGTGCGGCAGACGAGCGCGGGATGGGAGGGCACGGCGGTGCATCACACGCTCTGGCTGCCGGTGAACTGGCAGCGTGGCGGAAAATTTCCGGTGCTCGTGGAGTTCGCGGGCAACGGCGGTTTCAAAAACAAATTCGGCGACGCGTGCGATGGCACCGTCGAGGGCTGCAGTCTCGCGTACGGCATTTCGGCCGGCGCGGACTACATCTGTGTCGGGATGCCGTATGTGAAGGTGAGCGATGGGCGGAAGGAAAACGCGGCGCAGTGGTGGGGCGATGCGGACGAGACCGCGGCGTACTGCGTCGCGACGGTGCGGCAGGTGTGCCGCGAATTCGGCGGCGACGAAAAGGCAGTGGTGCTGTGCGGATTTTCCCGCGGCTCGATCGCGTGCAACTACATCGGCCTCCGCAATGACACGATCGCCGCGCTCTGGCGCGGGTTCATCTGCCACAGCCACTACGACGGCGTGCGGACGACGTGGCCGTACGCCGATGCGGATCGCGCGTCGGCCCTGGCACGGCTCCAGCGACTGAACGGACGCCCGCAATTCATCAGCCACGAAGGCTCGGTGGAGGAGACGCGAAGCTATCTCGCAGCTTCCGGCGTGCGCGCACCGTTCGAGTTTTCCGCGCTGCCATTTCGCAATCATACCGACCGTTGGGCGCTGCGCGACTGCGAACAGCGGCGGAAGGTGCGTGCGTGGCTGCGAAGCATCGGGCTGCCTGCGCAGCAGTAAGCGTGAGCGGAAGCCTACGCGCGTTTCACGATCACGCACGCGATCCGCGCTCACTCGCGCACTGCGCCGCACACCATTTCGAGCACGCGCCACGTCGGGTCGCCGTTGGCGCTGCCTTCGTCGAACGCCGTGCGCGCCGGCGGCTGCCAGCCGTCGCGGTCGTGCTTTTGCTCGGGCTGCGGGAGGCCGGTGAGGGCGTGGTCATACTGGCCGTCCTTGCCGCCGAGTTTGTAGATCACGAGGTCGAGCGACGGCACCACGTAGATGGCGAATCCGCCTGCTCCTGTTTTGTAAAATGCGTCGCGCGGCGCGCCGAGGATCTGGCCGCGCTCGTTGTGCTCGAACTGGAGGCTGAACGGAAAGTGCGGGTTGTATTTCGTCACCTTTTGGCAGAGCGCGATGTAGTCCGCCGGCACGAGCTGCTGGTCGTTCCACTTGCCGCCGCGTGCGAGGCACCAGCCAAAGCGCAGCGCGTCCGTCGCATGGACGGCGATGCTTCCCGCGCCATTCGCGTGCGGCATGTCGTAGTCGCCGCGATGCAGGCAGTAGCCCCACGATTCCCAGCCCATCGGATCGCCGAGCTTTTTGCGAATGTAGTCCGGCAACTCCATCCCGGTGACGTGCCGCAGCACGATGGATGCGATGTGCGGCGAGGGCGACGAATACGAATAGCCCTCACCCGGCGCGCACCACAGCGGCACGCGGATCGAAGACAGATCGAGGTCGCGGATATTTTGCCCGGGCCTCGGCGCGAGCGGCTGCGACTTGCCGCCGTTCACCGTGCCGCTCGGCGTCTGCCCTTCGCCCCAATAGCCCGCGCTCATCGAAAGGAGCTGGCCGAGGGTGATGTCCGCCTTGCGCGGATCGTCGAGTGGAAATGCCTCCGGCAGAAATTTTTCCGTGAAGACTTTCGTGTCGAGTCCCTGCGGGATTTTGTCGCGGAATTCGTGCAGCATGATCCCGCACGCGATGCTCGTGTAGGCCTTGCCGGTCGAGGCCATGTCGGGGTTCGCATGGCGGCTCGCGCGACCGAAATATTTTTCAAAAGCGAGCCAGCCGTGCCGCACGACGAGCAGCCCGCCGTTCGGCGTCGTGTGCTCGCAAATTTTGAAAGCGTCCTCGAGCCGCGCGAAGTCGAGGCCCGCTTTCTCGCGCACTTCCTTCGCCGTGGTCGCCGTGCGCCAGCCGCCCTTGCTGTCCGGCGGTGGAAAATAATCCGCGGCGTGAAGGAACGCGGTGAGCGTGAAGGCGACGGCGAGGGAGCGGAGCGGGATGGTCATGAAAATTGGCCGGCAGCGTGGGCGCGTGCGGATCGCGGAGTCAAACCGCGAACGCCGCGGCCGTTTGCGCTCCGGGATTGAAGAGCGAGAGGATGAGGGCCGGTTCTGTGCGCAAACGGGGATGCGGGACTCCCGTCCCGCGTTTGCGTCGCGGCAGAATCATTTCACCTGCTTCGCCAATTCCGTGCAGCCCTGGATGTCGAGCTTGCCACTGGCGAGCACGGGGATTTGCGGGACGCGCAAAATGTGGCGCGGGATCCAGAGGTTCGGCATTCCCGCGGCGGAAAGTTTTTCGCGCAGATCGTTTTGCGCGAGGTCGCGCGTCGTGAGCACCACGAGCATTTCGCCCTTCGCTTCGTCAGGCGCGCCGGTGATCGCCACGACGCGCTCGCCCTCGCCGCTGAAGCCGAACGCCTCCACGATTTTCGCCTCGACCGTTTCGTGCGGCACCATCTCGCCGCCGATTTTGGAAAAGCGCGACATGCGGCCCTCGATGAAAAGAAAACCGTCCTCGTCGAAGCGCGCGAGGTCGCCGGTGCGGAACCAACCGTCGCGCAGCACCTCCGCGGTGCGCGCGGGATCGTCGAGATAGCCGGCGAAAACATTCGCGCCCTTAAACCACAGCATCCCCGTGTCGTGCAGCGTGAGCGGCGCGTCCGTTTCCGGATCGCGGATTTGCGCGGCGAGTCCCGCGACGAGCTTGCCGGAGGAGCCGCGGCGGTTGCTCGCCTGCACGGCGTCGGTCGAGGGGTTTGGCAGATTGAACGACGCCGCGGGCGAGGTCTCGGTGAGGCCGTAGCCCTGCATGATTTCGATGCCGAATTTTTCGAGGAACGTCTCGGAAAGTTCGCCCGGCAATTTCTCCGCGCCGGTCACGAGCAGTCGCACGCTGCGGAACTGCTCGCGCCTCGCGCGCTTGAGATAGCCGCGGAGAAAAGTCGGCGTCGCGAGCATGATGGTCGCGCCGTGTTTCTCGATGAGCGCGGCGCATTTCGCAGGGTCGAGCGGGTTCGGAAACGTCACCACACGCACGCCCTCGATGATTGGAAAGAGCAGGCAGACCGTCGCGCCGAAACTGTGGAAAAAGGGCAGTGCGCCGAAGATCACATCGCTCGGTGCGAGGTCGAGCATGTCGCCGAATTGCCGCGTATTCGCGAGCAAGTTGCGGTGGGAAAGGGCGACGCCTTTCGGCTCGCCGCTGCTGCCGCTCGTGAAGAGCAGAAACGCCTCGGCGCGGTCGCCGTCGCGCGAAATTCCCGCGAGCCGCCCGAGCAACCCGGCGGGCAAAATTTTCGCGAGGAGAAACCATTTCACCGCACCGCGGCGGATGTCTTCCTTCAGTCCGTCAAGCAGCAGCACATTTTGCGGCCACGGAAATTCCTTCAGCTTTCCGCGCACGGCGCCTGCGGTGATCACGGTCGCGATGCCGGCCTTGCGGATGGATGCCTCGAGCGCAGAAAGCCCGGCGGTGAAGTTGAGGTTCACCGGAATTTTCCCTGCAAAAAGCACGGCGAGATTGGCGAGCATCGCGGGCGCGCCGGGCGGCAGGACGAGGCCCACGCGCTTCTCCGGCACGCGCGCCCGCACGATGCGCGAAAGTGCGAGTGCCGCGGCGAGCAGGCGTCCGCGCGGCAGTTCCGCGCCGTCGTGGCCGTCCATGATCGCGATCGCGCCGGGATTTTTCCGCAGCCCGCGGAGACACGCATCCGCGAGATGGCCGCGCAGGAACGGCCGCTGCTGATAGCAGAATTCGCTGAGTTCGAGAAAGCGCTGCCGTACGGCGGCGGCCTCCGCGCGCCGCGCATCCATCGCTTCGCCAAAGGCGATCATCACCGGGAAGCGCAGCGACTTCGGCCGCTTCCAAAAAAAACGGCCGCCGCGAAACGAGAACACGCTGTCCCAAACTTGATCGAGCCACACCGCGACGACCGGGCATTTTGCCTGCCGCGCGATCAGCTCATAGCCGCGCTGGATGCGCAGCAGCGTGCCGCTTTTCGAGAGTTCGCCTTCGGGAAAAATGCAGACGATTTCGCCGGCTTTAATGCAGTCAATCGCCGAGCGGATCGCCTCCTTCGCGCGCGTGTTCGAGATCGGGATCGCGCCGACGAACGTGAGGAACGGACGGAAGATGCGCGCGTAAAAATACGACTCCCACACGACGAAGCGGATCGTGCGCGGGCAAGCGAGCTGGAGCAAAATCGCGTCGATCCAGGTGAGGTGATTCGGCAGCATGAGGAAGCCGCCCCCCGGCAGCGCGTCGAGCCCGCGCGTGGTGATTCGGTACGGGATTCTGGCAATCGCCGTGAGGACTTTGCGGATGATCCATTCGGCGAGCGGGGGCGTTTTTTGCTGCGGCACGAGCGGGGAGTAGCGGGATGCCGCGCGTCCGGCAAGCGGGGTGGCGCGGCGGCGGGGGAAATTGCAAATGGCAAATTGAGCATTTGGAATTGCAAATTCCGCGTCGCGCGAAAGGCCGTTCGATTTGCCATGGGCAATGCCCAATTCTCAATTTGCCATTTCCCTGCGGTTGACGCTACGGCAGCGCAAAGGCAACCCAACTGTCCCCGGTCGGTCCGCCGATTTTTCCGCCGCCCGTCACGGGCACGACGATGAACTGCCGCCCATCCACCTCGTAGCTCGCGGGCGGCGCGGTCGGGTGCAGCGGGAGCTGATGGCTCCACAGTTCCGCGCCGGTGTCCGCATCGAACGCGCGGATTTTTCGATCGCGCGTGCCGCCGGCGATCACGAGTCCGCTGGCCGTGGACATGCAGCCGCCGAAACTTTCCTGCCCGGTCTTCGGCACGCCGCGCGCCGCAAGCTCCGCGTATTCGCCGAAGGGCACCTGCCACGCGATTTTGCCGGTGTTCAGGTCGAGACAGGTGAGCGTGCCCCACGGCGGCTTGCAGCCGGGGTAGCCCTCGTGATCCACGAGCCGATTCCATCCAGCGAAAGTCCACTTCGGCCTGGCATTCGGATCGAGTGGCGGGATCGGGCGGTCGCGGCAGAGGAGAAAATCGAGCAGCGGCTTGAGCTGTTCCTCTGTGAGCTGCGGCATCGGCGGCATTGAGCCTTTGCCGGTTTTGAGCTGCGCGCGGATCTCCGCTTCGCCGAGTCGCAGCCGCACGCCGCGCAACGGCGGCGCGTGCCCGATGCCTTTCCGATCCGCGCCGTGGCACGCGAAGCACACCGTCTGGTACACCTGCTCACCCGTGGTCGCGGGCTTCAGCGGCTCGGGATCGCTGTCGCGGAAACATGTGACGAACCACGGGATTTCGTTCGACGTGACGAACAGTTTTCCATTCCGCGGATCGGATGATGCGCCCGTCCATTCCGCGCCGCCGTGGATGTTGAAATGGAGCGT
>JBBQJR010000022.1:0-17262 GCA_038326125.1 Chthoniobacterales bacterium | reverse complement strand
TTCCAGCTCGTCGGCACCGCGGACCGCGTGCGGCACATCGCGCCCGCGGACTACCGCGCCGGCAGCCACCTCCGCATGTTGATCGAGCAAATGGTCAGCGAGACGGCGGACCGCATCCTCACGCGCCGCCAGCGGGACGTGGAGGAAAATGTGATCCGCGCGCCGAAGCACTGAGTGCTGCGGAGTGGGCCCGACCGATCGCTCGCGTGCTCCTTCGAATCGGAAGGCGGGGCGTTGGACGTTGGCCAAGCGATCCTCCCGCTTGCCATCCGCCCCGCGCGCGGCTACAGCACGCGCATTCACGCCTGCATTTCATGAAACTCCCCTCCTCTCTCTCTCCGCTGCGCCTCGCGACTTTGCTCCTTGCCGCGGCGCTCTGGCTCGGTGCGGTGCCGCAAAATGCGCGGGCGGGCGACGCGCTCACGACCAGTTCCGACACCTCGACGACGAGCACGAAGACGAGTCTGCTGAAATCCCTTTTCACCTCGAGCAGCAGTTCCAGTTCGTCGAGTTCCTCAAGTTCCTCGAGCCAGATCAGCAAAAGCATCCTCGGTCTCCCGATCGGTCTCATGAAGACCGCCGTCTCCACCGTTTCCAAGGCCGCGGGCAGCGTCGTCTCGAAGCACATCAAGACGTACTGATTGCGAAAATTGGCGCGCCGCGGGCGTGCGGGAGACTTTCCGAAAAGGGAGCGCGTGCAGTCTGAGCCATCATCCATTCCGAGTGGGAACGCGCGCCGTCGCGCCGGTCAAAATCGTGCCCTGCGCAAACGGGCAGCACGGCGCGCGTGATGGAAGGCGCGCGTTCTGCCGCGGTGCCGGAAGTCGCCAAACAAGCGCCGGGGTCCGCACCCGCTGCGCCCGTCGAATTTGCGACTTCGCATGGCAAGGCGCGCATCGTGGCGACGCTCGCCGGAGACGATCTCGCGCGGTGGCAGAAGGCGTTCGCGGGGCACGCGAAGGATCATCGCTATCATCAAATCTGCGCCGAGACGCTCGCGGGGCAGTTCGATCACCGCTTCCTTTTCCTCGAAAATTCCGCGACCGGCGAAGTCGCGATGCAGCAGATTTTCATCGTGAAGCAGGACCTCACCGCAGGGATGCACGGCAGGCTGCGCGCGCTGCTGAACTGGCCACGCAAAATTTTTCCCCGCTGGCTGTCGCTGCGCATGCTCATGCTCGGCTGCTCTGCCAGCGAAGGCTCGCTCGACCGCACCGCACCGTGGGCTGTGGACGCGCTCACCGAGGCACTCGCGGCATTCGCAAAGCACGCGAAAGTCTCGATCGTCTTGCTGAAGGACTACCCCTCGCAGTACCGCGAGGCGCTCAAGCCGCTGCTCTTGCGCGGCTACAGCCGCGCGCCATCCATGCCCGCGTGCGGCCTCGCGCTGGACTTCGCGAGCTTTGAAGAGTTTTTGCAACAGCGCGTCAGCTATTCGTTCCGCAAAAACCTGCGGCGCAAATTCAAAAAGCTCGCCGAGCATCCGCCGCTCGCGCTCGAAGTCGTGACGGACATCTCGGGCGTGATTGACGAAATCCACCCGCTCTATACGCAGACCTTCGCGCGCTCGGAGCTGCGCTTCGAGGAACTCACGAAGGATTTCCTGCTGCGCATCAGCCGCGAGATGGACGACTGTGCGCGCTTTTTCCTCTGGCGGCAAAATGGGAAGATCGTCGCCTTCGCGCTGTGCCTCATTCACGGCGACACGATCCACGATCTGAATGTCGGCCTCGACTACGCCGTCGCGCTCGACCTGCACCTCTACTTCGTCACCTGGCGCGACGTCGTGCAGTGGGCGCTCGCCAACGGCCTGAAACGCTACTACACCGCGCCGCTCAATTACGACCCGAAGTTCCACCTCCGCATGGAACTCGCGCCACTCGACCTTTACGCATGGCACACGTCCCGCCTGATCAACCCGATTTTCAAGATCGCGCTCCGCTTCCTCCAGCCGGTGCGGCACGACAAGACGATCCGGAAGTTCGCGAACTTCCACGAACTCTGATCGCGCGACTGTGGAGAAAAATCACGCACCTCGGAAATCCGGTGGTGCAGATTTTCCTCGCTGTGATCCTCGTGGTCGTCGCGGAACTTCTGAAAAAGCGCGGCGCCGATTCCGCCGTCGCGCAGTCGGCGATTGATGTTTCGCAGCTCCGTTCCGGCTGGGTGTGGCTGAGTGTCATCGCCGGCATCGGCAGTCTGCTGTGCTGGCTGAATGCGCTGCGCAGCATCCGCCTGACCGTGGCCTACAATCTCTCCGGCTTGCAGCATGTGCTCGTGCCCATCGGCTCGTGGTGGCTGCTGCATGAGCACATCGGCACGCGGCAGTGGATCGGCATCGCGCTCGTCTTTCTCGGCGTGATGATCACCGCGCCCGCCGTCGCGCAGGCCGAGGAACACTCGGAGAAAAAGCACGCCTGAGCGCGCTGGCGGACCCATGAGCACGCTTGCGGTCACCCTCGTCACGCTCACGTTCGTGCTGCAGGTCGTCGGCCAGGTTTTTTTCAAAATCGCGATGGACGAAACCGGCGCGGTGAAACCGCGGCATCAGCGCATCGGCTCATTTGCCGCAGGCATCGCCGCGATGGCGCTCAGTTTTTTCCTCGGCCTCTCGCAGCTTTCGGAAATCCCGCTCAGCAAATTTTATCCCTTCGAGGGCATCGAGCGCGTGGTCATCGTCCTCGCCGCCGCCTTTTTCCTGCGGGAAAAAATCACGCGGCGGATCGTTCTCGGCGTCGCGCTGATTTGCGGCGGGCTGTTTCTCGTCGCCGGCTGAACAAAGTTGGCGAGGTTGGGCAACCTCGCGCGGGAGGATGGCGCGGCGGCGGGATGGCGCGGAGCACGATGCACCTGCGATTCATGGGCGCTTCCGGGCGCGTGCGCGGTCTCGTCTGCCCGGGTAGGGCGGGTTTTTAACCCGCCGGGCCGGGTTTTTAACCCGGTCTTCGGACGTCGCTGACCGCAATTTTGAAAAAGACTCGCAAGTTCACGTCCGATGCGCCGGGTAGGATACCCGGCGCGGCGGGTTGGAAACCCGCCCTACCCGACGGCGCAACGCTCACTTTGATGGAGGCCCATCCGTCAGCGCGGGCCAGAGAATCTTGAGCGAACGCGCGTTCACTTCGCGCGCGTGCGCCAGATCGATGGGCGGCAATTTCGGCCGGTCGAAATTCGCCGCGGACTTTTGCTTCCACCGCGCATAACGCGGCTCCGACCACGCGCCGCACACGTCGCCGCCGACGATTTGCGCGCCGCTCGCCCGCAGGATTTTCAACGCCGCCGCGACGTCTCCCGCGGTGAAAAGGCCCTGCTCCCAATTTGTCACCGCGTCCTCGGCACGCAGGCAGTCGGTGTCGATCGTCACGTAGATTTTTCTCCCGCCGAGCTTCGCCGCGGCCGCTGCAAAATGCTCCCGCCAGTCGTCCCGCGAAATGACCGGCCACCGCTCGCGCACGCGCGCGCTCACGCGTTCCCGCCAGATGTGTGCGGTGAGCTTCCCCGCGGCAATCGCGCGGCGGTTGGCAAACCACCGGTGCGGCCACTCGAACTCAAAATTCCCGCAGCCCCACACGCTCGCCGACTGGACGTGCGTCAATTCAAGTGCGCGATTGATCCAGCCGCCGCAGCCCCAGTGCGGCGGGCGCACGTCCCAGTCGGGATGATTGTCGAAGGACACGAGCACGAGCGGCTCGGAAAACTGCCGCAGCCACAGCGCGGTGAGGTGGTGAAATTCGCCCGACCCGAAGAGCGTGAACGGCGCGAGCCGCGGCCGCACTTCGTCGTAAAATTTTTCCATCTCCGCGCGCGGCGCGGAAAAGCGGAGCCGCGGCCCCCACCCGCGCGCGTCGAAATATTCCGCGTCGCCGAGCGCAGCGCGCGACCACGCTCCGTCGAGATCGAGATGCAGTGCGCGTTTGGCCACGGCTCATGCAAGCCGCAGCGCGTCGCGGCGGCAAGCGCGCTGGGAGCGGCGACATCCATGTCGCGATCACCTGTTTGCAGAGCCACGATGAACCGGATGCGGGAACATCGGGGCATCACGGTGCGACGGAAATCCCTTTCAAATTTGAACTCCTCTCCCGTGCGAATCGCCGCGCCACAGATGTCGCCGCTCCCGGAGAGTGTCTGGAGCCGTCGGACCATTTGACCGATTCCGACGACCCCAGGTTGTTCCCCCCAGAACAGAGGATAAGACCGGCGAGAGCGCACCGCGTTTGAAAATTGTTCGGACTTTTTTCGGCTCGAAATTTCGTCCCGCGGCGCAAGGCGATTGACACCGCGCGAATCGCGCCGCGAAACTCCCGGCGCATGAACAACCCACAGCCTCCTCTCTCCACCCGGCGCGATTTTCTGAAGACCTCCGGCCAGATCGCCGCGGCGTCCGCGCTCGCGGGCGTCAGCATTCCCTTCGTCCACGCTGCGAGCAGCGAAACGATCAATATCGCGCTCGTCGGCTGCGGCGGCCGCGGCACCGGTGCGGCGAAGAACGCGATGGATCAGACCGGCCCGCCGATCAATCTCGTCGCGATGGCGGATATTTTCGAGCACCGGATGAAGGGCAGCCACGACTCGCTGAAGCGGGCGCTGCCCAACAACGTGAAGGTGTCGGAGGATCAGAAGTTTATCGGCTTCGACGGCTACAAGAAGGCAATTGACTGCCTGAAGAAAGGCGATGTCGCGATCTTCACGACGCCGATGGCATTTCGCGCACCGCACTTCGCGTATGCGATTGAAAAGGGCGTCAACATTTTTATGGAAAAACCGGTGACGGCGGACGGGCCGAAATCGCGCCTGATGCTGAAGCTGAACGAGGAGGCGCTGAGGAAAGGCCTGAAGGTCGGCGTGGGCCTGAACAGCCGCCACAGCCGCGCGCTGCAGGAGCTCCACAAGCGCGTGCAGGACGGCGAAATCGGCGACATCATGTTCATGCGCGGCTACCGCATGTCGCCGCCGATCGGCTCGGCCTTCTCGGAAAAATATCCCGGTCCCGACAACAACCTGCCCGGCAAGCCGACGGAACTGCAGTGGCAGATTTCGCGCTTCCACAGCTTCATCTGGGCGAGCGGCGGGTGCTACAGCGACTTCTACATCCACCACATCGACCACCTGAGCTGGATGAAAAATGCGTGGCCAATCAAGGCCCAGGCGCTTGGCGGACGGCACTACCGCTATGACTACGTGGATCAGAATTTCGACAGCTCCGCGGTCGAATACATCTTTGAAGACGGTGCGCGGCTCTACATGGATGGCCGCTGCATGATCGGCGCGAACCAGATCTACTCGAGCTACGTGCATGGCACAAAAGGCATGGCCATCGCCGCGAAGAGCGGCGACACCGGGCTGCCCTCAAGCACCTACAAAGGACAGGTTCCGAGCAAGAGCAATCTGATCTGGACCTCCGATGTCGCGAAGAACGAGATGGAGTCGCACTTCAACGAGTGGACCGATCTCATTGACGCCATCCGCAGCGACAAGCCATACAACGAAGTCAAAATCGGAGTCGAAGCCAGCGTCGTGACCTCGATGGGCCGCATGGCCGCGCACACCGGGCAGGAAGTGACCTTCGACGAAATGCTGAACCACGAGCACGAGTATTGCCCGAATGCCGACAAGCTCACGATGGACAGCCCGCCGCCGTTGCTCTCCGACAAGGACGGCAAATATCCCGTGCCGACGCCCGGCTTGAAGGTGGGCAAGCAGTGGCAGGAGTGGTATGCGTGAGTCGCGGTTTCCGACCCGGTAGAATTCAAAGCGCCCGGATTTCTCCGGGCGCTTTTTTTCTGCGCAAAAAAAGCCCCATGGACGATGTCATTGCACGGCACAGGGTCGCGTGGCAGCATCGCAGCATGAGCACACTCGCCAACGTGCCGACGGATCCGAAAGAGCTGCGCCCGCTGCTGCACGCAGAGGTGGACAGGCTGCGCGATGAAAACCTGCTGGTGCTGCACCGAGTCGCACTCGAACTGGAACTCGATGAAGTGACCGAGCGGCTGAACGAGGGCTTCGATGCGGATCGAGCCGCAGGGAAGCTGGATCGCGTGCCGGAAATCATCCGCGCCGCGCGCGCTGCAATCCGCTCGCGCACGGCAGCGTGACCGCAGTGCTGGACACGAACGCGCTGCTGCAAATCTTTAGCACCGCGGCACCGCTCGCACCAATTCTCACTGCAGTGCGGAATGGATGGCTCCGGCTCGCCGTCACCACACCGGTGCTGCTCGAATACGAGGAGGT
Organism: Chthoniobacterales bacterium; assembly: GCA_038326125.1. Taxonomy (GTDB): domain Bacteria; phylum Verrucomicrobiota; class Verrucomicrobiia; order Chthoniobacterales; family Chthoniobacteraceae; genus SXWH01. The sequence continues at coordinate 11,031 of JBBQJR010000022.1, read as the reverse complement.
CGTCCTGCGCTCCTCGGGCCGCACACGCTGGGAGGATGTCTGGCATTTCCTCACCTTGAGCGACGCGCTGCATGGTAATATTCTCTACATCAGCCCCGGCTACCGTTTTCACACGATCATAGGCGATCCTGATGACGACACGTTCGCCGACTGCGCCATCGCGGCCGATGCGGAATTCATCATCACCTCCGACCATCATTTCGATGCGCTCATCGGCTCAGGCTATCGTCCGCAACCTGTCACACCCGAGGATTTCATCCGCCTGCATTTGACGAACTCATGAACAAAATGACCCGCTGCCCCTGGCCGACGAAGCCGCTCGACATCGCGTATCACGACACCGAGTGGGGCGTGCCTGTCCACGGTGACCGGCACCTTTTCGAGATGCTCATCCTCGAAGGCGCGCAGGCGGGGCTGAGCTGGTCCACGATTCTCGCGAAACGCGAAAACTACCGCGAGGCGTTCGACAATTTCGACGTGGAGCGCATCGCGCGTTACACGCCGCGCAAGGTCGCGCAACTGCTCGCAAACGTCGGCATCGTCCGCAACCGGCTGAAGATCGCAGCGACGATCCAAAATGCGAAGGCAACGATCGCCGTCGCGGAGGAATGCGGCAGCCTCGATGCGCTGCTGTGGACATTCGTGAATGGCCAGCCGATCCAAAACCGGCGCCGCAGCATGAAGGATGTGCCCGCGCGCACGGCGGAATCCGACGCAATGAGCAAGGAACTGCTGCGGCGCGGATTCAAGTTCGTGGGTTCGACGATCTGCTGCGCCTTCATGCAGGCTACCGGGATGGCGAACGATCACCTCACCGGCTGCTTCCGGCATCGCGAAGTTTCGCGGAAGAAATGAAGCGGGCACCTTTGCAGGCATCTGAAATCCGGGCACGCACGTTTCATCCCTGGCCGTGCCAGACGTGAAAAAACCCATCAAAGATTCGCAACTTCGCGGCCTTTACGCTCTTTGATTCCCGCCGCCTGCGCGGTGGTAAAACCCGCACCACTTTGCCCTCACCGGGGGCAATCCCAAACAACCCAACCAACCAAACCAACAACATGAAGAAACTCCTCGCACTCCTCGCCACCGCGTTCCTCGCGGTCCACGCCCAAGCCGGTGAATTCCCGGACATCAGCATTGATGAACTGAAGTCCGCCATCTCCGCGAAAAAAGTCACCGTCATTGATGTGAACGGCTCCGACTCATTCAAAGAAGGCCACATCCCTGGCGCGATCAATTTCTCCGCGAAGAGGGCAGACCTCGCCAAGACGCTGCCTGCGGACAAAAACGCGCTCGTCGTCGCCTACTGCGGCGGACCGACCTGCAACGCGTACTCCGCTGCCGCCAAGGCCGCGAAGGAACTCGGCTACACGAACGTGAAGCACCTCTCCGCCGGCATCTCCGGCTGGAAGGATGCGAACGCGCCGCTCGAGAAGTAAGCTGCGCTGGCAATATCACGGGCGTCTTTCGCACTGCGAAAGACGCCCTTTTTGCGTCTGAAAATGATCACCACCCCGGAGGCAAATCCGTCAGCGTGCCCTTGAGGATTGCGCGGATCGACTGCTTCTCCCCGGCTGGCAGGTACGCGTATTCGCTCACGGGTTTTTCAACACTGAGCGCCTCGCGGAGACGGATGTAAATTTGCTGCTTCATCCGCGCGGGCAGGCCCTGAAATTCCGGGCTGTAAATCATGTAGCTGCACCGGTTCTTGAAAAGCCGCGTGCGCAAATCGAAGTCGCGCAGCGACACGCCCTGCACCGCGCGACCCTTCGCGGCAAAGTCGGACTTGAACGCCGCATCGCCCTCGACGCCGCCGGGCGGCAGCGGCACTTCGTCGGCGAACAAAAGGTAGCGCGTGACGCTGCGCGCCTGCTCGTCCAGCTCCGCGTAGTGCGCCGGGCTGAGACTGGATTTGTCGAGGTAGAAGGCCGTGCGCGCCCGATACGAAGCCTGCAGGATGCGGTTCGCCGCGCCAGCCTGATGCTCATGCACGAGTTGCGGGAGAATGTCGCTCGTCGCCACGGGGTATTTCGCAAAATCAAAGAGCTGTCCGGGCCGCACGATCGACTTGGAAATTTCCTCGCCCGCGTACCGACCGATCACATTGCCCCACTCGCTGGCGAGGCCGCGGTCGCCCGTCACATACCACCCGCCGAAGCGCTCGCCAAACGGGATGCTGTGGCCGGTCTGCCCGCCGCGAAAAGTTTTCAAACTGCCGCCGCCCGGCCCCGGAATGACCGACTTGATCACCAGGCCCGGCACGAAGCCCGTGTCCTCGCGCGTGTGGCAGTTCACGCAGCGCTCCGAGCGCTCGATGGCCAGCGGACGCGCGCCGAGCGGGATGTCGAACATGTAGAAAATCGCGCCGAGTTCCGGATCCATCGAGAGGATTTCGATTTTCGCGCCGGGGATGTAGCCGACGTAGAGGCCGTCAATAAAAAAAATCGCGCGCGGATTGCGCGGCGTGATGAAGCGGAGTTGCAGGCTCGTCGTCGAAAAAACCAGCATCTGCGACGACGCGGGAATTTCGAGCGCCTTGAGCAGGCTGACGACGAACGCCTTCTCGCTCGTGCGATCGAGCGGGATGCGGCCCGATTCCAAGTCGGCCTTCAATTTCGTGAAACGATCCTTCAGCGGCGCCGTGTGGTAGTTGTGCGGCGGCTCGTCAAAGTTCCGGTAGCTCGGCTCGGCGCTCGCGCACGTCGCGAGGAAAATGCCGGTCAGAAATGGAAGCAGCCGGAAAATCATGAGCGGTTGCGAAGCTAGGCGCACCGGCGGCGACGAACAAGCCGTGTTCTATATTCGTCCCGGCCGGCCCCGGTGCCGCCACCGAAAATCCGCGGCGCAATTTTTGCGCCCGCTGCTACGGTCCGCAACTCATGCCACCCTTCACCACGCGCGAAGAACTCCTCGATCTCGCCACCGCTTTTCGCGACGCGGCGGCGGAGGATTTGCGCGGCGCGGAGTCGGCGGAAGAGGTGCATGCCGTCACCCTGCGCGCCCACGCGCGGCTGAATGCACTCGAGTCGCAGCTCTTCGCCGCGCATCGCGTGCGCGTGGATTGCAAGGCGGGCTGCGGCACCTGCTGCCACCTCGGGAAAATTGACGCGCGTGCGCACGAAGTCTTCGCGCTCGCGGACTGGATCGCCCGGAATTTTTCGGGCGAGGAACGCGAGGCCGTTCTCGCGCGCGCACGGGCTCACGCGGCGGCGGTCGCGCCGCTTTCGCTCGAGCAGCATCTCCGCACGGTGCGCGCTTGTCCCCTGCTCCGCGACATGAGTTGCAGCGCGCATCCCGCGCGGCCTGGCGTGTGCCGCATCGGGCACTCCGTGAATGTGCGCATCTGCGAACGCGCGTTTCAAAATCCCGATGACCTCGTGGCGAAAGGCGGCTCGCACGCAGAATCGAAGCTCGCGATGACGGTCGCGAGCGATGGCACGTCGTTCGCCTTTCTCGAGGCGGGGCTCGATAAAACCGTGTACGATCTCGCCAGCGCGCTCGCGGAGGCGCTCGGCGATCCTGCCGCGCAGACGCGCTGGCTCGCGGGTGAACGCGCTTTCAGCCAATCCGCCATCGCAAAACAGGAACCGGCGGCGGGCGGGTAGCGCGCGCTGCGCGTCAGTTTTTCGGCAGGAACGGTCGGATCGCGTCAGCCAGAATTTTATAGCCGTCCGCATTCGGATGCAGGCGGTCCGCCTCGAAAAGCTCCCCGCGCGGCTCGCCGTTTTCGCCGAGAAGTTTTTCCCGCACGGCGATGAATTTCACACCGGATGTCTCCTCGCAGAACGCCCGGATTTGCCGGTTCGCGTCGATCACCTTTTCGCGCTGCGTCCAGCGCGACGGGCTGCTCGTGATCTCGATGAAATTGATCTGCGTTTTCGGGAGCTGCGCGCGTACTTTCGCCACGAACGTCTTGAAATCCGCGACCACCGCATCGGCCGTTTTGCCCGCGTTGATGTCGTTGCTCCCGGCAAAAATCACGACGGCGGCAGGCTGCTGCGGCACGAGGATGCGCTCGACGAAATACGCCGAGTCTTCCATCTGCGATCCGCCGAAGCCGCGGTTCACGACACGAAAGCCGGCGAAGTCCGCCGCGAGATTTTTCCAGCGGCGAATCGTGGAGCTGCCGGTGAAAATGATGCCGCCTTTTTCCGGCGGGTGCTCGCGATCCGCCTGCTCGAAGGCGGCAATTTCCTTCTCCCATTTCGCCGGGTCCGCGGACGTGCGGCTGGAAAAAAACGCGAGGCTGAGGGCGAGGAGCGGGAGGAATTTCACGGTGCGATACGAGCACGCGCGGGCCGCGAGACAAGATGGATTTCGCTGCCTTTGCGCTCCCCTCGCCCGCCGCGTTCTGCGACACGCAGCGCGTGATTCACCGCGTTCACGACTACCGTCATCTCGTCGCGCGCTGGCGTCGCGTCGCACGCGCGGCCGGGCTGCCGCTGCGGCTGCTCGCGCAGGACGACGGCTTTGATCTTTTTTACCTCGAGACGCCGCGCCTCGCGGAGTGCACGGGGCTTTATCTTTCCGCGGGCATCCACGGCGACGAACCGGCGGCGCCCGAGGCGCTGCTGCGCTGGGCGGAGAAAAATGTGCGCCGCCTCGCGACTTGGCCGCTGCTGATTTTCCCGTGCCTGAATCCCTCCGGCCTGCGCGACAACACGCGCACCGACGCGCAAGGCCGCGACCTCAACCGGCTCTTCCATCTCGACACGCATCCCGTGGTCGCCGCCGTCCGCAAAGTCACGCAGCCGCACCATTTCAAAATCGCGCTCGCGATGCACGAGGACTACGACGGGCAGGGAATTTACCTGTATGAAGTCGCGCGGGGTCGGCGCGGTTTTGGCGAGGCGCTGCTGCGTTGCGCGGAGAAAATCCTGCCGCGCGATCCGCGCCGGAAGATTGACGTGAGCATCGGAAAACACGGGCTGATCCGCCGGCGGATTTCTCCCGCGAAATTTGCGGAGATGGGCTACCCCGAGGCGATTTGGCTACACCTTTTCCACTCGGAGGCCACGTTCACTTTCGAGACTCCGTCCGAGGCTGCGCTCGAGCTCCGCGTCCATGCACACATGGCGGTGCTCGACGAATGTGTGCGGCGGATTCTCCGCGAAACCTAGAGCATTTTCAAAAACGTCGTAGCCGCTGCATGGATGGCAGTGCGCCTGGTAGCGTAGGCCTCCCGACCTGCGCGGTGGGCGGCCGCGGCACCACGGCGCGGCGCGGGAGAGCTACGCTACGGCACGCGACCGCGACCCGCGGACGCCGACCTCGGAATAACGGCTGCCGTTTTATTGAAACCGCTCAGAGCAGCTCGGGGTAGTGCGCGCTGGCGACTCCCTCGCACAGCGCCTGCACGGCGGCGCCGGTGTCCAATTTCAGCGCCGCGAGCGCGAGGCTGTGGCAGGCCGCCATGTCGAGCGAGCAAATGGCGCGCTTCACGCGCGGGAGCACCGCGGCGCCGCAGCTCAGCTCGGTCACGCCGAGGCCGATGAGCAGCGGCGTGACGGTGATGTCGCCGCCCATTTCGCCGCAGAGCCCGACCTGGATGCCCGCGGCGCGCGCGGCGTCCACGGTCATTTTGATCATGCGGAGCACGGCGGGATGCGTGGGCACGTAGAGGTGCGCGATGCGCTCGTTCGTGCGGTCCACCGCGGTCGCGTACTGGACGAGGTCGTTTGTGCCGAGGCTGAAAAAGGAGACTTCTTTCGCGAGAAGATCCGCGATCACGGCGGCGCTCGGCACTTCGATCATCATGCCCACCTCAAGCTGATCGTCGAAGGCGACGCCCTCGGCGCGCAGCTCGGCGCGGCACTCTTCGAGCGCGTCTTTCGCGGCGCGCAGCTCGGGGATCCCGGAGATCATCGGGAACATGATCTTCACTTTTCCAAAGGCGCTCGCGCGCAAAATCGCGCGAAGCTGCGTGCGGAAAATATCGCGCCGCTCGAGGCACACGCGGATGGCGCGCCAGCCCAGAAAGGGATTGTCCTCGGCTTCCGCGTGGAGTTGATCGTGCAGCTTGTCGCCGCCGAGATCGAGCGTGCGGAGGATGACCGGGCGCGGGTGCGCCGCCTCGACGACGCGGCGATACGCGGCGAGCTGCTCCTCCTCCGAAGGCAGGCTGTCGCGGTTGAAATAGAGGAACTCGGTGCGGAAAAGACCGACGCCTTCCGCGCCCATCGCCAACGCCTGCGTGATGTCTTCGGACTGCTCGATGTTGGCCGAAAGCATGACGTGCCCGCCGTCGCGCATGATCGCGGCGGTGTCGCGCAGGCCGGTCAGCTCGTCCTCGATCCGGCGCCGTTTCGTCTGCACCTCGCCGTATTCGAAGAGCGTCTGCTCGCTCGGATCCAGGATGAGCAGCCCGCCGTAGCCATCGAGGAGCACCTCGTCGCCGGACTCGATTTTCGCCAGCTCGCCGTGCAGCCCGACGACGGCGGGGATGTTCAGCGAACGCGCCATGATGGCCGTGTGCGACGTCTTGCCGCCGACTTCGGTGGCGAAGCCGAGCAGAAATTCGCGCGACACCTGCACGGTGTCACTCGGCGTGAGGTTGTGCGCGATGACGATGCGGGGCGCATCGAGTCCGCCGAGGGCCGCGGGCTCGAAACCGAGCAGATTGTGGATCACGCGGCGGCCGACATCGTGGATATCCAGCGCGCGCTCGCGGAGGTATGGGTCTTCCACTTCGGCGAGACTTTTCGTGTAGCGCTGCACGATGGCGTAAAAGGCGTGCTCGGCGTTGCACGAGTCGCGGCGGATCAATTTCTCGACCTCGTCAATCATCACGCCGTCCTCGACGACCATGACATGCGCTTCGAAAATGGCGGCGTCTTTCGCGCCGAGGGACTGCTCGACGCGCTCCTGCAGCTCGACGATTTGCCGCCGCGTCGCGAGGAGCGCATCCCGGAGCCGCACGACTTCGCGCTCACTTTCGCCGGCGACGATCCGGCGCGGCGGCGGGCCGTCATCGGGCCGGTGAACGAAAGCGGTTCCGCGGGCGATGCCGGGCGAGACGCCGACGCCCTGGAACCGGCGTTCAGTCTTCATCGAACTTTGCCAGGAATAGTTTTTCGAGCGCCGCGAGCATGGCGTCGGCGTCGGCGCCTTCGCAGGTGATCCGCAGGCGGCTGCCGTTGCCCGCGGCGAGCATCATCAGGCCCATGATGCTTTTGCCATTCACCAGATCGTCGTCCTTTAGCACCCAGACCTCGCTGCGGAAATTGTTCGCGAGCTTCACGAATTTCGCGCACGGGCGGGCGTGCAGCCCGAGCTGGTTCAGGATTTCGAAGTCCTTGGTGACTTTGGCTCCGGGCGGTCTGGTGGGCTGGGCCATTCAGTTTTCTTTCTTCTTTTTCTGCATGGATGCAAGGAGGCGCTCGTTAAATTCCATCGCGCTGCTGTGGCCGATGCTCTTAAGTTTCTGATCCATCGCGGCGACTTCGACGAGCCGCGCCATGTCGCGGCCCGGTCGCACCGGGATGGTGATATGGGCGACAAAAAGATCGAGGATTCGGAAATATTCGCTCTCCAGGCCGGTGCGATCCATGTCTGCAATTTCGCTCCATTCCTTGAGGGTCACCACGAGATCGAGCCGCTTTTCGCGCCGCACCGCACTGATGCCGAAGATCGCGGTGACATTGATCACGCCGAGCCCGCGGACTTCCATGTAGTTGCGCGTGAGTTCGGAACTCGTGCCCATGAGGTTCCGGCCCTCGATGGCGCGGAAGTGCGTCATGTCATCGCTCACGAGCGAGTAGCCGCGCTCGATGAGGCCGATGACGCACTCGCTTTTGCCGATGCCGCTGGAGCCGCGGATGAGCACGCCCATGCCCTGAATGTCCACCATGCTGCCGTACTCGCTCTTGCGCGGGGCGAAGTCGTACTCGAGCGCGAGCGTGGCGGCGTTGATGAAGCGCATCGTGACCATCGGCGTGGAAAAAACGGCGACGCCATTTTCCTTCGCGACCGCCAGCAATTCCTCGGGCACGCGATAGTGCCGCGCGACGATGAGGCACGGGATCGGCCGCGCGCACATCACGGCGCAGCGGGCGCGCATTTCCTTTTCCGGCAGACTTTTCAGGTACGAGAGTTCCGCGGAGCCGAGCACCTGGATGCGCTTTTCCGCGAAGTACTGGTAGAACCCGCTGAGCGCGAGGCCGGGGCGGTTCACCGTGGGCTCGCGGATGCGGCGGTGAAAGCCGACGCCCTCCTCGGTGAGCACTTTCATCTGCAGCGATTCCGAGTGCCGCTGGTAGAATTCGCCGACCGTGAGCGTCGGATGTTTTTCGGGCGAATTCATGGCACGCCATTACCCGAAAAGCCGCGGACGATGGCAAGGTGGAAGCGTGCCGGAGGCAAATCCGTCCGCGCGAAATCCGCGGCCAGCTTGCGCTCGACAATGCCCTCGCGTTTGTGGCCTGTGTCCGCGTTCAATTTGCAAAACACTCTCATGAGCAACTCCCGAAATGGAATCATCGCCGGCGGCAACTGGATCGTGGACGCGGTGAAAATCGTGGATGTCTGGCCGCAGCAGGACACGCTGGCGAACATCCTGAGCACGGCGAAAGGCTCGGGCGGCTCGCCCTTCAACATCCTTATGGACCTCGCGCTGCTCGGCGCGAAATTTCCGCTCAGCGGCTCCGGGCTGGTCGGCGACGACGACAACGGCCGGTGGATTCTCGACCTCTGCGCGCGGCACGGCATTGACACCGCGCACCTGCAGAAAACGACGGCAGCGCCGACGAGTTTCACCGACGTAATGACGGTGCGCGACACGGGCCGCCGCACTTTTTTCCACGCGCGCGGTGCGAATGCGCTGCTCGGCGCGAAGCATTTCGACTTCGCCAGCACGCAGGCGCGCGTCTTTCACCTCGGCTACCTGCTGCTGCTCGACGGCCTCGACGCGCCGAGCCCCACGCACGGCACCATCGCGGCGGAGGTGCTCGCACAGGCGCAGGCCGCGGGGCTGAAGACTTCCGTGGACTGCGTGAGCGAGGACAGCGATCGCTTTGCGGAAATCGTGACGCCTGCGCTGAAGCATGTGGACTATTGCATCATGAACGAATTCGAGGCCGGCCGCTGCACGGGACGGCGCGTGCGGCGCAACGAGCGGATCGATCCCATCCAGCTCCGCGGCGCGATGCAACTCCTGCTCGACGCGGGCGTGCGCGAACGCGTCGTCGTCCATTATCCCGAGGGCGGCTGCGCGCTGGGCAAGGACGGATCGTGGGCCGAGCATTTTTCCGTGAAGCTGCCCGCAGGCTACGTGAAGGGAGCAGCCGGCGCGGGCGATGCGTTCGGCGCGGGCGTGCTGCTCGGCTGGCACGAGGGCCTGCCCGTCGCGGAACAGCTCCGCTACGGCGTGTGCGCGGCGGCGGCGAATCTCAGCGAAGAGACATGCACCGGCGGCATCAAGCCCCTCGAGGAGTGCCTGCAAATCGGAAAACGCTTCGGCTTCCGCGGCTAGCGGCGTTGAAGAAATGCGTGGGCCGTGGGCTGACTGCCTGCAGGCCGCGCGGCAGGCTGGCAGCCCGCCGTCCGCACAGGGCTGGAAGCCTGTGTTTCGTCCCGCTCCGCGCGGCTGCGGCCTTTCTTCAACCGCTTCAACTCCGCGCTCAGCGGAATTGCGCGAGCATGTTTTGCAGTCCGGCCATCGTGAACGGCTTGTTCATCACGAAGTCCACGCCCTCGGGCTTCTCACCCGTCGTGGCCATGATGTCGCCAAAGCCCGTGATCAAAATCACCGGCACGTTTGGCTTCAGCTTTTTCGCCTCGCGCGCCAGCTCGTCGCCCTCCATTTCCGGCATCGAGCGGTCGGTCAGCACGATGTCAAATTCCCCCGCGGCAAATTTCGCGAGACCCTCGCGCCCGTTCGTCGCGAGTTCCACGGCGTAGCCGTCTTCGCCAAGGTAGGTGCTCAGGACTTCGCGCACCATCGGGTCGTCATCCACCACGAGCACGCGGCGCTGGCGGCGCGTCTCCGCCGCCATTTTCGCCGAGGGAAAAATCACGCGCACCGTCGTGCCGATGCCTTTGCGACTCTCGATCTCCAGATGTCCGCCGTGGCGCGCGACGACCTCGTGAATTACTCCGTAGCCACTTGGCCAGCCATCCGGCCGATCTTCTGCGGCGCTCGGATCGAGCAGCCGCTTGCGCATCGTTTCCGTCACACCGAGACCGTCGTCCAGCACGAACAGCACCGCGTCATTTCCCTGCTGATGCGCGCCGACGGTGATCGTCCCGCGGCGCGGGATCGCCGTCATCGAATTGCGCACGAGATGTGTGAGCATCTCGCGGAGTTGCACCGGATCCCCCTGGATTTCCACGCCCTTCTCCGCCTTGCACACAAAGGAAATTTTCGCCGCCTGCGCATTTCCGGTCGCTGCCGCCGCCGGCTGTCCCGGCTGCGGGCTGCACAGCACGATCACGCGTTCCGCCAGCGCCTCAAGCGCCACAAGCTCGAAGGAATGTGCCGCCGCGAGCGCATCCGGCGCGAGCAGTTCGGAAGCCTCGCGCGGCTTGCGCAGCGCCTTCCTTCCCGCCTCGGCGGAAGTGACGATCTGCTGCACATGCTCGGTCACTTTCTCCGCGTTCGCGAGCACGCCCGGCGCGCGGAGGATCACCTCCGAATGCTGCTGGATGCGCTTGAACGCCTCCTCGAGCTCGCGCGTCGCCGCACCCGAGCGGTCCGACACCGCGCGACTCCGCTGCGCCGCACGCAGTTCCGAAAGTGCGACGGTGAGCTGCCGGTTCGCCTTCACGACCTGCTCTTCCGCGCGTTTGCGATCATCAATCTCGCGCTGCAATTCCTCGTTCACCGCGATGAGCGACGACGTGCGCTCCTTCACGCGCGCGTCGAGCTCGGCATTCACCTGCTGCGCGGCGACGTGCGCACGCTTCCGCTCGATGGCGTACTGGATCGAGCGCAGCAGCAGGTGCGTGTCCACATGCCCTTTCACGAGGTAATCCTGCGCGCCCTCCTGCACCATTTCGATCGCCAGCGTAACGTCGGAAATTCCGCTCAGCACC
>JBBQJR010000021.1:0-17599 GCA_038326125.1 Chthoniobacterales bacterium | reverse complement strand
GAACGACATCCCGAAAGGCTCACGCCTCGCGGTGTCCACGAATCTCCTCGCCGCACTCATCTCCGCGCTCATGCGCGCGACCGGCCAGGCCGAATCGCTCACCGGCCCGCTGCGCGAAAGTGAGCGCCGGCTCGTGCTCGCGCGCGCGCTGCTCGGCGAGTGGATCGGCGGCAGCGGCGGCGGCTGGCAGGACAGCGGCGGCGTGTGGCCGGGCATCAAATTGATCGAGGGCGTCGTCGCGACGAATGCCGATCCCGAGCACGGCATTTCGCGCGGACGGCTCATGCCGCAGCACCGCGTCTTCACGCGCGACGAAATCCCCGACAGCGCGCGGCAGGCGCTGCAGGATTCACTCGTGCTCGTCCACGGCGGCATGGCGCAAAACGTCGGCCCGATCCTCGAGATGGTGACGGAAAAATATCTCCTGCGTTCCGCCGCCGAGTGGCACGGACGGCAGGAAGCGCTCGGCTTCCTCGATCAAATCCTCGACGCACTCCGCGCCAGCGACATCAGGCGCGTCGGCGAAATCACCACGCGCAATTTTTCCGGCCCGATCCAAGCGATCATCCCGTGGGCCTCGACCTACTACACCGAGCGGCTCATCGAGGCCGCGCGCGCGGAATTCGGTGCGGACTTCTGGGGCTTCTGGATGCTCGGCGGAATGAGCGGCGGCGGCATGGGCTTCATCTTCGCGCCGCACCGCAAGGCCGAGGCGCAGCGCCGCATGGCCGCGATCATGAGCGCGACGAAAAAGGAACTTTCGGCGTCGCTCCCGTTCGCGATGGAGCCGGTCGTGTATGATTTCAAAATCAACGAGAACGGCACCTTCGCCGATCTCCTCGACGGCGGCAGCCACGCACCGCTGATGCCGAAAGGCTACTACCTCCTCCTCGCGCCGAAGCTGCTGCGGCAGGACCCGAAGACGCTCTCGCACACGCGCCGCGTCGAGTTCGACAGCTTCGCCACCGCGTGCCGCACGCAGCCCGATCTCCGCGACGTGGTACAGGAACTTTTCCACTCGCTCATCCCGCGCGCCGCCGAGGATCGCGGCAGCGGTCAGAGCCTCGACACGCTGCTCGAGGAAAATGGCTTCGACCGCGAGGCGCACGAGCAAATCCGCGCCGACCTCCGCGTCGGCCGCATCGGCCTCGCGCAAAACCGCCTGCCTGCGAATGCGGTCATCGAGGATGTCACACCGAACGACGTGACCGACTGCCAGAGCCTCGGCGGAAAATACGGCGCAGCCTACGACCGCGGTCTCGACGCGCTGCGCAAAGGCGAGGCCGCAGTCGTCACTCTGGCCGCCGGCGCTGCATCGCGATGGACGCAGGGCGCAGGCGTCGTGAAGTCGCTGCATCCCTTCTGCAAACTCGCCGGACGTCACCGCACTTTCCTCGAAACGCACCTCGCAAAATCGCGCCGCATCTCGCTGCTCGCGAACCACAGCGTGCCGCACGTCGTCACCACGAGCTACCTCACGCACGAGCCGATCTCCGCCATTTTGGCCGCGCGGAAAAACTACCGCTACGAGGGCCCACTGCTGCTCAGCCGCGGACGCAGCGTCGGCCTGCGCATGATTCCCGCGACGCGCGACCTGCGTTTCGCGTGGGAGGAAATGCCGCAGCAGGTGCTCGACGAGCAGCAGCAAAAGATGCGCGACTCGACGCGAAAGGCGCTCATCGGCTGGGCCGAAGGCGCGGGCGAGACGACCGACTACCGCGGCAATCTCCCGCTCCAGTGCATGCACCCCATCGGGCATTTTTACGAAATCCCGAACCTCCTCCGCAACGGCACGCTCGCAGCGATGTTGCGCGAACGCCCGCAGTTGAAGACGCTGATGCTGCACAACATTGACACCGCCGGCGCGAATCTCGACCCGTCGCTCCTCGGCCAGCATCTCGAAAGCGGCGCGACACTTTCATTCGAGGTGATCACACGCCGCCTCGAAGATCGCGGCGGCGGACTCGCGCGCGTGGACGGACGCCTGCGCCTCGTCGAAGGCCTCGCGATGCCGCGCGAAGAACTCGAATTCAACCTCACCTACTACAACACGCTTACAACGTGGATCGACATTGACGGCCTGCTCGCCACCTTCGGCCTCACCCGCGCCGACCTCGACAACGAGCCGCGCATGCTCGCCGCCATCCGCGCCCTCGCCGCAAAAGTACCGACCTACATCACGGTCAAAGACGTGAAAAAACGCTGGGGACACGGGCAGGAGGACGTCTTCCCCGTCGCGCAATTTGAGAAACTCTGGGGCGACCTCACCGCACTGCCGGAGATCCATTCCAAGTTCCTCGTCGTCCCGCGCCTCCGCGGCCAGCAACTCAAGGAACAAGCCCAGCTCGACGGCTGGCTGCGCGACGGCTCCGCAGCGCACGTCGAGTCGCTCTGCGACTTCAGCCACTGAGTTTCCGCAAAAGCGCCGGAGGCGCGCACTGGGAGCGGCGACATTCCTGTCGCCGACCCACGATTGCGCCGGAAGCGCACACTTCGGGGAAAAGCGGCGGGTGTGCTGCGAGCGCCTGGCACGCCGCCTTGCCGGAAATTGGTGGCATCTCCGGCGCATGCGAGGACGGCGACAGGAATGTCGCCGCTCCAAGTGCGCCGGCGTCACCCTTCGCCATTTTCATGCATCCGTTGACGGTTCCGCAGACTTAGTGCCTCTTGATTTTCATTGGCACGACTGGCACGCCGTCGCTCCACGCGCCCATGCTCGGATCCACGGTGAGCGGCTTGCCCGAAAACGCCGCGTCCATCAACGCATCGAACGTCCGCCACAGGCCGAACCAATCGAGCGCGTCCGTCATCGCGCGACTCCAACTGAGCGGCGCGAGATGGTTCGCATTGAGCGGCGGCATTCCGTGCGCATCGCTGCACAGGGTCACGAATGCGCGCTCGCGGACTTGTTTCGTGTCCCGCCAAATGATCCGCGCGCAGCCCGTGCCCACGATTCCATCCGCATCGCCGACCATGACGATCAACTTCACCGCCGCAGGAATTTTTTCGCAGTCTTCCATCGGCACGATCCTGATGCCGCCATCTTTCCCCTGCCCCGGCTCCACGATCAGCGCCGCCTTCGCTGCGGGAAGTTTTTCCGAAACGGCTTTTGCGAGGTAATTGGCCACCTGCACACCGCCCGCGGAATGCCCGACCAGCGCGACGCGTTCGAGATCCGGCATCACATGCCCGGGCTGCGCGAGCACCGCGAGCGCAGCGCGCACGGAGGCGATGACGTTTGGAAAAAATTCCGTCGCCGGCGTGAACAGCCGATCCTGATAGCGCGGATACACGACGATGTTGCCGCGCTTCGCGAGATGGTTGATCCAGCCGCGATACGTGTCCGGCGTCATGGCGCTCCAGCCGTGGAGGAAAATCACGAGCGGCGCGCGTTTCGGAGCAGGCTGCGCGGGCTCGATGATCCAATACTGCTGCCCGCCCTCGCCATGCTCGGTCTGATTCACACCGCGGTGCGCGTAGTCGGATCCGCCCGGACCGCTCGCGGGCTGCTGTGGTGGCGATGGTTTTGTGAGTAACGGAACCTCTGCACGGATCGGCGCATCATCGTCCTGCGCCGTGCAGAACGCGGCTGCGAGCAGCAGCACGACCAATGCAGGACGGAACAATTTCATCACGGCGCTTCTTTCGCGCAGCGAAGATGCAGTGCCAAGAACGCAATCGCTCACCGTTCCCGACCGAAAAGTCACGACGACAACCTTGCCCCGCACCGCGCGAACGCCTTTCATCCCGCGCATGTTCACGCGCTCATCTGGCAGTCCCATTTCCGTCGTCACCGGTTCCGCCGGTTTTCTCGGCTCGCATCTCACCGACCGCCTGCTCGCGGAAGGACACCGCGTCATCGGCATCGACAATTTCATCACCGGCAACGTCGCCAACTTCGCGCATCTCGCGGGCAATGAGCGCTTCCGCTTCATCAAGCACGACGTCTCGAATTTCATCTACCTGCCGGACGACGTGGACTTCGTCTTCCACTTCGCCTCGCCCGCTTCGCCGGTTGATTACCTCGAATTTCCGATCCAGACGCTGAAGGTCGGCTCGCTCGGCACGCACAACACGCTCGGCCTCGCGAAGGACAAGGGTGCGGGCTACCTCATCGCCAGCACCAGCGAATGCTACGGCGATCCGCTCGAGCATCCGCAAAAGGAAAGCTACTGGGGCAACGTGAATCCCGTCGGTCCGCGCGGCTGCTACGACGAGGCGAAGCGTTTCTCCGAGGCAATGACGATGGCCTACCACCGCTTTCATAAAGTGAACACGCACATCGTCCGCTTCTTCAACACGTATGGCCCGCGCATGCGCCTGCGCGTCGGTCGCGTCGTCCCCGCCTTCATCGGCCAGGCGCTCACAAACAAGCCGCTCACCGTCTTCGGCGACGGCTCGCAGACGCGCTCCTTCTGCTACTGCTCCGATCTCATTGACGGCATTTTCAAACTCTCGCAGTCCGACTTCCACGAGCCCGTGAACATCGGCAATCCGCGCGAGATGACGATCAAGGAATTCGGCGAGCACATCATCAAGTTCACCGGCACGACTGCAAAACTCGATTACAAGCCGCTCCCAGTGGACGACCCGAAAGTCCGCCGCCCCGACATCACGCGCGCAAAATCTCTCCTCGGCTGGGAGCCGAAAGTGCCTTTTGAGGAAGGCATCGCGAAGACGATCGAGTTCTTCCGCGGTCGCGTCGCGGCTGGCGATCCGGTGGCGTAACGGCGGGGAAAATCAGCGGCCCGTAGCCGCCGACGGCAAGAGACAGGCAGATCTTTTCTCCGTTTCAAAACAGGCCCGCCTCGTTCTCTTGGGCGCCTACGAAGGGAATGCAACCGCCTCGCCCTTCGCCTCGCGACCTACTGATCATGCGCGAGGCAAGCGGCGATGAAGCCCTTGAAGAGCGGATGCGGCGCGTTGGGCTTGCTCTTGAATTCCGGGTGGTACTGACACGCGAGGAACCACGGATGATCGCGCAGCTCGATGAGTTCGACGAGGCGTCCGTCCGGTGAAGTGCCGGCGATGATGAAACCCGCGGCCTCCATCTTTTCGCGGTAGGCCTGATTGAATTCGTAGCGGTGGCGGTGCCGCTCGCGGATCTCCGGGACACCGTAGAGCAACTGGCCGCGCGTGCCGGGTTTCAGCAGCGTGGGCCAGGTCCCCAGCCGCATGTTGGCACCCTTGCTCTTCAGCTTTTTCTGCTCAGGCAGCAGGTCGATCACGGGATCCGGCGACTTCGGATCAAACTCCGTGCTGTTGGCGTGGGCCAGGCCGAGGACGTTGCGGGCGAATTCGATCGTGGCGATTTGCATGCCGAGGCAGAGGCCGAGATAGGGCACATTATTTTTCCGCGCGTACGCCGCTGCGGCGATTTTCCCCTCAATGCCGCGCTCGCCGAATCCGCCGGGGACGAGAATGCCGGCGACATCGTGCAGATGGAGCGCGGCGTCCTCGGTCTCGAGCAATTCGGCGGACACATCCACGACTTCCGCGCCGCAGTCGAGCGACGCCGCGGCGTGGTTGATGGATTCGTCAATGCTCTTGTAGGCATCCTTGTGCTCGAGATATTTCCCGACGACGGCGATGCGCACGCGCTTCTTGGGATTTACGAGCCGCTTCACGAAACGCTCCCACTCCGCCATGTTCGCCGGCGGCACGTTCAGCCCGAGCCGCTCGCACACGATGTCGTCGAGCTTCTCCTTTTGCAGCAAAAGCGGCACGCTGTAGATGCTTCCCTCGACATCCATTCCCTCGATGACGGCCTTCAGCGGGACGTTGCAGGTTGTGGAGAGCTTCTTGCGGACTTCGTCGGTGAGCAGGCGCTCGGTGCGCGCGATGAGCACATCCGGGTGCAGGCCGATCTCGCGAAGCTTCGCGATGCTTTGCTGCGAAGGCTTCGTCTTCAGTTCGCCCGCGGCCTTGATGTAAGGGATGAGCGTCGCGTGCATAATCATCGCGTTCTCCTCGCCGACCTCGAATTGGAACTGGCGGATGGCCTCGAGGAAAGGAAGCCCCTCGATGTCGCCGACGGTGCCGCCGATTTCCGAAATGAGCACATCGCACGGCTGCTCGGCGGCGAGATTGCGGATGCGCGCCTTGATTTCATCGGTGATGTGCGGGATGACCTGCACGGTCTTGCCGAGAAATTTTCCGCCGCGCTCGTTCGCGAGGACGGTCTCGTAGATTTGGCCGCTCGTGGTGTTGTTCGAACGCGTGAGGACGCAGTGCGTGAAGCGCTCGTAGTGCCCGAGATCGAGGTCCGTCTCCGCGCCATCATCGAGCACATACACCTCGCCGTGCTCGAATGGATTCATCGTGCCGGGGTCCACGTTGAGATAGGGATCCAGCTTTTGCATCGTGATCTTCAGCCCGCGGCGTTCGAGCAAAGTGCCGAGTGAGGCCGCGGCGATCCCCTTGCCGAGTGAACTGACGACGCCGCCGGTGACGAAAATGTATTTCATGAAAAGTGGTGTGCTATTTTTTTAGCAGTTTGAGCAAAAGTGGCGTGACCGCCTCCGCGTCCGCCGGTGTGTCCACGCCGACGCTGAGGTGCTTGACGAAAATGACCCGGATTTTCACGCCGTTCTCCAGCGCGCGGAGTTGCTCGAGCGACTCGGACTTTTCCAGCAGCGTGGGCTTCCATTTCACAAATTGGAAAAGCACTTTCAGCGTGTAGCCGTAGAGGCCCTGATGGCGGAAAAATTTCAGGCCCGGCGTCTCGTTGCGGACAAACGGAATCGGCGAACGCGAGAAATAGAGCGCGTCGCCCTTTCGATCCGTGACGACTTTCACGGCGTTCGCATTCGCGACATCGTCGCCCGGCTCGAAGACGCTGGCTGAAGTGATCATCGCGATGTCGCGCGACTCCGCCATCGCCTTGGCGAGCTTCGTGATCGTGCCGGGGTCCACGAGCGGTTCGTCGCCCTGCACGTTGATCACATGCGTGAAGCCCGTCAGTTTTTTCCGCGCGATCTCCGCCACGCGATCCGTGCCGCTCACGCATTTCTCCGAAGTCATCACGCACTCCGCGCCGAAGGCCGCGCACGCCTCCGCGATGCGCGAATCTTCCGTCGCCACGATCACCCGGCTCACGCCCTTCGCGCGCGCGCAGCGTTCCCACACATGCTGGATCATCGGCTTGCCCGCGAGGGGGAAGAGCGGCTTCCCGGGGAAGCGGGTGGACGCGTAGCGCGCGGGAATGACGACGGCAATCTTAGCTGGCACCCGAATCGGATAGGATGAAGTCGGCGGCGCTGGCAATGTCTTTGGCGACAAAGTGCGCGCCCGCCGCATCCGCATCGCATCCGTGGCCGGTGCGCAGCAGCACCGCGCGCGTCCCCGCCGCGAGCCCGCACCGCACGTCAATTTGCTTGTCGCCGACGAACCACGAGCGCGCGAGATCGAGCCCGAGATCGCGCGCCGCCTCCAGCACCATCGCCGGAGAAGGCTTGCGCCTGCCGGACTCACCCTCAGGACCATCCGGGCACATGTAGGTCGCGGCGATCAGACCGCCGCCGAGCCGTTCCAGCAGCTGAGCCTGCACCTTTTCAAAATCCGCCATCGTGAGCAGCCCGCGCGCGATGCCGCTCTGATTCGTGATGATCACGAGCACGAAGCCCCCGTCCTTCAATCTGCGCAGCGCCTCGCCCGCGCCGTCGAAAACGCGCACCAGCGCCGGATCCCGGCAGTAGTTCACCTCCTGCATCAGCGTGCCATCGCGATCGAGGAAAATGGCGGGCTGCGTCATCACCCTCGGTTTCGCCAAAATACCGCGTCACGTCGAGCCACGAACAACGATCGCCAGCCACCGCGCAATTCAGCAAACCCTGCATCCGATTTAAACACCCGCACGCGCGTAAATCGCATCGAGCGAAATCGTGAATTCCAACTCGGGAATGTGCAGCGCCTCGCCGCCCTCGGGCAGTCGCTCCGTCGTCCAATCCTCTCCGCTGCGCCGGTGGATCGTGACCTCCCGCCTGTCCTGCGCCACGAGCACGTACGTGTGCAGCGTCGCGATTTTCTCGTAAGCCAGCCGCTTTTCCCGCCGGTCAATGCGCTCGGTGGACGGCGACATCACCTCCACAATCACGCTCGGAGTGTCGCAATAATACTGGTGCTGCCCGGCAGGCTCGCAGTTCACCATCACATCTGGGTAATAAAACCAGTCGTCGGCTTTTTTGTGAATGTGCGCCCGCATGTCGTTGATGAAGGCAAGGCAGGTTTTTCCGCGCAGACGACCGTGCAGTTCAGCGAAGATGTTTCCCGCGATCATGTTGTGCGCAAGGCTTGCTCCCGCCATGCCCACGGCTTCCCCGTACATCGGCACCACTTCACCGGCGAAGTATTCGTGCCGGATTTCGCTCGTCAGTTCGCTGGCGAGATACTCCTCGGGGCTGATCCAGTTGCTTGGTCGGCGGACGGCATTCATGCGCTGGGAGGATAGCCGCGAGTCAAAGGCGCCGTCAAACGCGGCATCACGCGCGCCTCCGGCGAGCCGCTTTCCCTTTACTCACGACCGCGGATCGCTTTTCTCCGCGCATGTTTGCCTGGCTCTCCCATCCCGACACGTGGCTCAGCCTCCTCACGCTCACCGTTCTCGAGATCGTCCTCGGCGTGGACAACATCATTTTCATCTCGATCCTCTCGGGAAAATTGGCCGCCGCGCAGCAGGGCAAGGCGCGTAACCTCGGTCTCGCGCTCGCGCTCATTACGCGGATTTTGCTGCTGAGTTTCATCTTCGTCCTCACGAAACTCACCGCGCCGCTTTTCACCGTGCCCTTCCTCCGCGAGCACGACACCGGCGCGCCGCTCGCCATCACCGGTCAGCGCCTCGTGCTCCTCGTCGGCGGCCTTTTTCTGCTCTGGAAAAGCGTCCGCGAAATCCACGGCAACCTCGAGGGCGAGGAGGAAGGCAAGTCTTCCAAAGTGAAGGGCGCGCTCGCCGCCGTCATCGCGCAGATCGTCGTCGTGGACATCGTTTTTTCGCTCGATTCCGTCATCACCGCCGTCGGCATGGCGAACAACATCGGCATCATGATCACCGCCGTCATCCTCGCAATGATCGTGATGTTCCTCGCCGCAAAACCCATCGCCGACTTCGTGAACCGACATCCCACAATCAAGATGCTCGCGCTGAGTTTCCTCATGCTCGTCGGCGTCGTGCTCGTCGCGGAAGGCTGCGGGCAGCACCTCGAGAAAGGCTACATCTACTTCGCCATGGCGTTCTCGTTTGCGGTCGAAGTACTGAACATCCGCGCCCGCGCCAAACGCGTCGCATCGAAGCCCGTCGCGCTGCGCTCGGAATATTGACGGAGCGTCGGCGTGCCCCGCTGGCATCTGATCGGCGCGCTCGGATGAGCGCGGACGCGGGCTTCCGTCGGCAGGTCCTGGCGCTTGCCGCGCATGACAAATTTGCCGACGCTGCCGCGATGCACCTCTCCCCTCGCCCGCTCCTCCGCCGACTCGCCGCGTGCGCCGCACTCGCACTGCTTTCATTTTCCGCCCTCGCCGCGGAACGCCCCACCGCGCCCATCCGCCTGTGGTCCGGCGACGCGCCCGGCGCACTCGGCCAGGACGCGAAGGACACGCCCACGCTCACGCCGTTCTGGCCCGCGTCGGAAAAGGCAAACGGCGCAGTCTTCATCGTCGCGCCCGGCGGCGGCTACCGCTCGCTCGCCGCGCATGAGGGCGAGCCTTTCGCAAAATGGCTCGCGGCGAATGGCATCACCGCCTTCGTGCTGAAGTATCGCCTCGCCACCGACGGCTATCGCGTGCCGGTGATTTTGCAGGACGCCGCGCGCGCCGTGCGCCTCGTCCGCGCGAACGCCGCCGCGTGGAATCTCGACCCGAAACGCATCGGCATGATCGGTTCGTCCGCCGGCGGTCATCTCACCGCCACGCTCATCACGCAATTCGATGCGGGAAAGGCGGACGCCAGCGACCCGATCGAACGCGCAAGTTCGCGGCCCGACCTCGCCGTGCTGTGCTACGGCTTCATCCTTTTCGACGAGCCGAATCCGGATCGGGAAAAAATCTTCCTCGGCGAAAACGGCACCGCCGAGCAAAAGCGCCTGCTCTCGCCGCGACTGAACGTCCGCACCGACACGCCGCCCACCTTCATCTGGCAGACCGTGCAGGACGACAAAGTCGTGGTTGAAAACGCCTTCGCCTTTGCCAATGCGCTCCGCGAAAAGGGCGTGCCGTACGACCTCCATCTCTACGAAAATGGCCGTCACGGAATCGGCCTCGGCACGAAAGACTACGACCCGGAAAAGCTGCACCGCTGGACGCACGACTGCATCTTTTGGCTGAAGCAGCGCGGCTTCGTAAAGTAGCGGATCGGTCAGACGAGCAGCCCCGCCCGCTGGAGTGCCGGCGCATCCGCAGAGACTGAAGGATCGAGCAGCGCGCGCTTTCCCTCCGCCGTGAGCGCGACCGGTTCGTGCCAGCGATTTGTGAGCGGCCGATCGTGCGCGGCTTGGAATCGCATGAGCGCGCTTAGCCCCGGAGTCGCGCCCGTTTTCAGCCACTCACCGTCCCCGCAGAGCATCACATCCAGCGCATCGAGCGCGAAGAGTCGGTGCAAAAATTCGTGCAGCGCGGAAAAATCGCGCACGCCCGGCAGCCCCGTTTCCGCGAGCGCCTGATTGGCCATCGCGCAGAGCGACGGGAAATTTAGCCGCGTCGGCGACGACGTTGCGAGCACGGTGAGCACGGCTTTTTCCACGGGCTCACGCGCCTTCAGTTCGAGCCCGTGAATCCCCGTGAAACGCATCGGCACGCCCGGCGTGAAATCAATCCCGCCCGCCTCCGTCGTCATGCGCAGTCCCAGCGCGCAGTCGGCGATCACGCCGGCGCGGATCGCGCGCTCCGGCGAGACCGATGCGCGGCTGAGCAGGCTGTTGCGCAGCCACCGCTGGAAGAGCACATCCATGAATTGCTGGGTGCGGAAAAAATCCGCACGCAACGGTTCGAGTGCGGACTGCATCGCTGCCGGCAGGTGCGCGGATTGCATCGTCGCGTAGTGCGCTTCGCCGACGTACTGCAGTCCGTGACGCGCGGCGTGCGCCGTGAATTCGGTGAAAGTGCAAGGGTCGTTCACCTCGGCGAGCTCGTCGTGAAAGAGCAGATCCGGCGGCTTCGCGCGCATGTCCGCCAACGTGTCGCGCAAGTTCGCGGCATACGAGCCCGGTTGATTTTCCAAGCATTGCGCGAGCGAATCGAGCACCTGAGTCGCACGCGTCATCTGCGCCTCCGGCGAGGCAAGCCCGCCGATTTCCGAGAGCAAAATTTTCCGGACGCCACCGGGAAGCGCCCATCCCGGAAGCGTGTTGTAGCTCACGTAAGCGACGCCGTTCGGCGCGAGTGCGTCGGTGAAAAGCGCGAGCAACCGCTCGCGCACTTCCACCGGCACCCACGAATAAACTCCATGCGCAACGATGTAATCGAACGCGCCGCCCTCCGGAACCCACGCGCGCAAATCCGCGCAAACGAAACGCACATTTCCAATCCCGCACGCCGTGCGCGCCCTCTCGGCGACCGCGATTTGCTTCGCGGAAAAATCGACGCCGACGAAGTCCGAATTGCGAAAACGTTCGGCGAGCGGCAGCAGATTCATCCCCTCGCCGCAACCGAGTTCGAGCACGCGGCAGCGGTCCGGAGGTGCGGCGGAAATTCCGAGCATCCGCGCAATCGCTCCGATGCGCGCCGGATGAGAATCCGAAACCGCGCCGTGCCGGTACGGCACCGCGTCGTAACGATCGCGGATCAGATCGGCGCTCACGCGAGCAACTGCCGCAGCACGAACGGCAGGATGCCGCCGTGGCGATAGTAATCCACCTCGATGGCCGTATCGATCCGGCACCGGACGG
Organism: Chthoniobacterales bacterium; assembly: GCA_038326125.1. Taxonomy (GTDB): domain Bacteria; phylum Verrucomicrobiota; class Verrucomicrobiia; order Chthoniobacterales; family Chthoniobacteraceae; genus SXWH01. Next base: position 5,723 of record JBBQJR010000021.1, on the reverse strand, counting down.
GCACATTTTCCGCCGCGCCGGTCGCGCGATGAATGACCAGCGTCACGTCGCTCAGCGGCTTGAGATCGTCACTCAGTCCGAGCACGTCAAAGGTCTCCGTGCCGTCGAGCTTCAGCGTCTGCGCGCTGGTGCCGTCGTGGAATTGCAGCGGCACGACACCCATGCCGCAGAGATTGCTGCGGTGGATGCGCTCGAAGCTCTGTGCGACGACCGCCTTCACGCCGAGCAACGCGGTGCCTTTCGCAGCCCAGTCGCGCGAACTGCCCGTGCCGTATTCCTGCCCGGCGAAGACGATGAGCGGCGTCTTCGTCTCGGCGTAATGCATCGCGGCGTCGTAGATCGGCATCGTCTCGCTGCCGAATTTCGTCACCCCGCCCTCGGTGCCGGGCACCATCAGATTTTTGATCCGCACATTCGCGAAAGTGCCGCGCGTCATGATCTGATCGTTGCCGCGACGACTCCCGTAGCTGTTGAAATCCGCAAACTCAACTCCGTGCTCGGTCAGGAATTTTCCCGCAGGACTCGTCATTTTGATCGCGCCGGCGGGCGAAATGTGATCGGTCGTCACGCTGTCGCCGAAGATGCCGAGCGGGCGCGCGCCCTTGATTTCCGCGATGCGCCCTGGCGCCATTGAGAAGCCCGCGAAGAACGGCGGCTCCTGCACGTAGGTGCTCGCGCGATTCCACGCGAAGACCTCGCCGACGGTGCCGGGGATCTCGTTCCACTTCGGATTCAGGGTCGCAAAATCCGTGTAGAGTCTGCGGAAAACCTCCGGCGAAAGCGCGCTGCTCATCGCGGCGCGCACCTCGGCGAGCGTCGGCCAGATGTCCTTCAGAAAAACGGGCGCGCCATTTTTGTCCGTCCCGAGCGGCTCGGTGGTGAGGTCAATATCCACGCGGCCCGCGAGCGCGAACGCGACGACGAGCGGCGGCGACATGAGGAAGTTCGCCTTGATGCTCTGATGCACGCGCGCCTCGAAATTGCGGTTGCCCGAGAGCACGCTGGCGGTGATGAGATCGTGGCCGATGATCGCCTCCTCGAGCGCCGGATGCAGCGGGCCGGAATTGCCGATGCACGTCGTGCAGCCGTAGCCGACGGTCTGAAAACCGAGCGCGTCGAGATACTGCGAGAGCCCGGTTTTGTTGAGATAATCGGTGACCACGCGCGAGCCCGGCCCGAGCGAAGTCTTCACCGCGGGGTTCACTTTCAGCCCGCGCTCGACGGCCTTTTTCGCGAGCAACCCCGCGCCGAGCATCACGCTGGGATTCGACGTGTTCGTGCAGGAAGTGATCGCCGCGATGAGCACCGAGCCGTGCCCGATTTTCACGTCGGCTTTTTTGTATGGCGACTTGTGCAAATCGCCCGCCGCATCGGGCGTCGGGCGGTTCGTGATCATCTCCACGACATTTTGCGGCGCGCCCTCGGTCATGTGTTTTGCGTCGGAACGCGAATCGGTGGAAAACATCTCGTGATGCCCGTCCCCGCCGCCGCCGTTGAGATGCACGTCGAACCGCTCCGCGAGATCGCCGGCGGATTTTCCATAGCCGCCGTCGGCAATCGTCTTCGCGAAAAGCGACGTGAACGTGTTTTTCAAGTCCGGCAAATTGATGTGATCCTGCGGACGCTTCGGCCCCGCGACGCCCGGCACGACGGTCGAAATGTCGAGTTCGAGTTCGACGCTGTATTCGCACTGCCCCTTCGCCGGGATGCCCCACAATCCCTGCGCGCGATAGTAGTTTTCGAATGTCGTGCAGTGTTCGTCGCTGCGCCCCGTGCCGCGGAGATACGCAACAGTCTCCTCGTCAATTCCGAAGAAGCCCATCGTCGCACCGTACTCGGGCGCCATGTTCGCGATGGTCGCACGATCCACGACCGCAAGCGACTTGGCACCGGGACCGTAGAATTCCACGAACTTCCCGACGACCTTCGCCTTGCGGAGCATCTGCGTGATGTGCAGCACGAGATCGGTCGCCGTCACGCCCTCGCGCACCGCGCCGGTGAGATGCACGCCGACGACTTCCGGCGTGAGAAAATAAACCGGCTGCCCGAGCATCGCGGCCTCCGCCTCAATGCCGCCGACACCCCAGCCGACGACGCCGAGACCGTTGATCATCGTCGTGTGCGAGTCGGTGCCGACGAGCGTGTCGGGAAAGGTCACGCCGTCCTTTTCGAGCACGCCCTTCGCGAGGTACTCGAGGTTCACCTGATGCACGATGCCGATTCCGGGCGGGACGACGCCGAAAGTCTGGAACGCCTGCTGGCCCCATTTCAGCAATTCGTAGCGCTCACGATTGCGCGAAAATTCGAGGTCGAGATTCAGCCGCAGTGCATCGGCGCTGCCGAAAAAATCCACCTGCACCGAGTGGTCCACCACGAGATCCACGGGCACGAGCGGCTCGATCATTTTCGGATCGCGACCGAGTCCTTGCACCGTCGTGCGCATCGCCGCGAGGTCCACGAGCAGCGGCACGCCGGTAAAATCCTGCAGCACCACGCGCGCGACGACGAACGGGATCTCGACCTGCACGGGCGACTTCGCGTTCCAATTCGCGAGTGTCTCCACGTCCTTGCGCGTCACCTTTTTTCCATCGCAATTTCGCAGCACGGATTCGAGTACGATGCGAATCGAAATCGGGAGCTTCGAGATCGCGCCCACGCCGGCTTCTTCGAGCGCGGGCAGGCTGAAAAGTTTGCCCTGGCCGCCGTTGCCCAAATTGAAATTCGTCAGCGTTTGAAATGCGTCGTTGCTCATGTCGTGGTGATGAAGGGCGCAGAGCGAAGCGCACCCGCGCGCGCGGGGCAAGTCTGCGCGTCGTCGCAGGCGCGGGGCGCCGTAACGTCGGCGAATTATTTTCCGCCGAGCAGACGGTTGATTTGCCCGGCGGTGTCCTCGGTCGCGTCGAGCGAACGCAGCACGCCCTTCGGATCGAGCAGCCATGCGGTGGGCACGGCGTTGATTCCGAGTGCCTGAATGAGCGGGCCGTCCCATCCCCTGCCGTCCCACGCGACGGGACACGCGAGACTTTTTTCGCGGAGGAAATTTTCGAGATCAGCGCGCATGAAATCCAAACTCACGGCGGCGAGTTCCGCGCGGCCACCGGTCGCCTGCACCGCCCGCGCGATCTCCGCAAGCGCGACCTCGGACGGGGCGGACCACGTCGCGAAGAAAACGATCGCGACCACTTTTCCCTCCCACGCCTTCACGTCCACGCGGCGTCCGTCGAGTGCGGTGAACCGCAGTGGCAGCGGCTTGCCGAGAAAGTCGAGTCGCCGCAAATCGTCCGCGATTTTCGCGAGCACGCCGGGATCCTTGGTGAGCTTTTTCGCCTGCAGTAGCAGCGATTCTTTGGTCGCAGGGTCGCCGTCGAAAAGCGACGCCACCTCCGCGACCAGCGACGCGATCCTGCGGTCGCCGGGATGGGCCGATGCAAACTGCCGTGCCTGCCCGAGCAGCGCGCGCCGTTCCTCCGCGGGTGGACGCGTCGCGCGCCACTGGCGCATCCGCCGCGTCAGTTGCGAAAATTCAAACTCCGTCTTGCGCGCCGGCGTCGTCGCGAGCCCGCCGGCCTTTTCCAAAAGCTCGGCAACCTCCGCCGAGGGAGGCGCGATTTTCATCTCAGCGCGCAGTTCGAGCACGCGCGCGAGTCGGAGCAGCGACTCGAAGACGTTCGGATCATCGGGATGCGCGGCGAGAAAATTCCGCAGCGCACCTTCCTGTTTTTCCGAATGCGCCCGCGCCACGGCCAGGGCGTCCGCCGCGGTTTTTGGCTGCACCCCAGGGCCGGCGTCGAGCGCCTTCACCGCGGCCCAGTCCTCGCGCGCATCGCCTGCGCGCAGGATCGCGCTGAGCAAAAACAGAAGGCAGCAAAGGAGACGAAACATGCAACCACCGTCCGGATTTGCGCGCGGGATGGCAAGACGGCGAAGATGGATGGCCCCGCACATTTTGCTCCCGAACATTGAACATTCGGGACACGATTCACGTCCAACCCGCCCAACCAACTCACATCGCATTATGAAAACCACCTTACCGTTCTTCACCGCCGCAGCCCTTTCGCTCGCGGCCAGCATCACCTCATTCGCCGCGCCCGCCGATTTTGTCGGCAAGGAATTGCCCGCGCTCGGCGTCACTTTTCTCGGCACGACGCCGGATCTGAAAGGCAAGGCGGCGATTGTCGAATTCTGGGCGACGTGGTGCCCGCCGTGCCGCGCCTCGATTCCGCACCTGAATGAGATCAACAAAAAGTTCAAGGACAAGGGCCTCGTCGTCGTCGGCATCACCGATGAGAATACCGCCACGGTCGAGAAATTCCAGAAGACGCTGCCGATGGACTACAATGTCGCCACGGGCGGCGCAGACATTGAGAAAAAAATCGGCATCAGTGGCATCCCGCAGGCCTTCATCGTCGGCAAAGACGGCAAGGTGCTGTGGCAGGGTCATCCGATGCAGTTGTCCGACGCGGAGATCGAGAAGGCGCTGAAGTAGCCGCGGGGAAAAACAGTTTCGGAACGCCCGCCTTCACGCGTGAGGGCGGGCGTTTTCTTCATCCGCGGTGGCCGCGCTGGGAGGCGGGCTTCCAGCCTGCCGGGCACACTGCAGGCTGGAAGCCGCTGGCCACACAGGCAGGAGTGCCTGTGTTACCTCACCGCGATTTTTCCACGGGCACAATCGTGACGGAGACCGCGCGATGGTCGCTCGCCGTCTCCCAGAATTCCGAGCGGTTGACCGTGGCCGAATCGCGCTTCACCTCCGGCAGCAACCCGCGCGACGCGAAGAGATAGTCAATCCGCGAATACTCATCCGCGACCGGCCAGTGGTGCGTCCAGCGATCGCCCAGCGCGTCACGCGCGGGCAGGTCGGCCATGTGGTTGGCGGTTCCGCGCACGCCGGAGACTTCGGCAAACATCGGCTGGTTTTTCGCGTCGTTGAAATCGCCGTAGCAGAGCAGATTCACCGCCGGATTTTCATGCAGAATCGCATCGAGGTGCTCGCGCAGTTTCGCCGCCTCGTGCCGGCGGATGAGCGCCTCGCCTTCGGGCGCGGGGAGTTTCGATTTCAAATGCACGCCGACGCAGCGCAATTGATACGCGGGGGAAATCTGCAGCGTGACATCGAGAAAGCCGCGCTTCACCGATTGCTGCGTCCCATTCAGCGCAAAGCGAATTTTTGCCGCGGAATCGCGGCGCACGATCGGAAAACGGCTCACCAGCGCGAGGTGACGATCCTCGTCGTCAGCCTGCACGTATTCGCTGTCCATGTAGCCGAGGCCCGCTTTTTCCAGGCGCAACTTGAAGTCCTCAAACGCCGCGGGCGATCCCATTTCGCAGACGCCGAGCACGTCGGGATGGATCTCTGTGATGACCGCGATGAGCGCCTCGATTTCCTTTTCCGGTTTCGCCTTCGTCTTGCGCACGGCGGACGCCTGCTCACGACCGATGTAATTGCGCACGTTGTACGAGCAAAAGACGATGCCCTGCGCCGCGTCGCGCTCCGCCGCGGCGAGGGGAAAAATGAGGGCAACCAGCAGCAGAGAGATCAGACGCTTCATCCGCCCCGGACAAAAGAAAAGGCCCGCCGGACTGGCGAGCCTTTTCTGGAAACGTTTCGCGACGGACGTCTAGACGTGCGTCTCGGTCTCATGCACCGGCGCGACCGGCGGCGGCACCGTGCCCGTGGTCTGCGTGGCGGCGGGGTGCGAGGTCGAAGTCGTCTGCGCCGGCGT
>JBBQJR010000020.1:0-17653 GCA_038326125.1 Chthoniobacterales bacterium | reverse complement strand
CCCCGGCCACGGTTCCCGAATCCTCCGCGAGACGTTACCTAATCAAGTAATGAAGAAGCTTCATTTTCTTGTTGCAAACAAGACAGCCATATCAACGACCCCAAGCTCAGCCACGGCGGAGGCTGGCGCGGCTCGTGCGCGGCAGGCGGAAAGGTGGTGGCGGAGTGAGCACGAGCCGTGACAGCCGTAGCCGTTGACTGCAGCGCATGGCTAGGCGCTTCGGCGAATTGCTATTAGTCGATGTCGGAGGAGTTAGCCTCACTGTGGCTGACGCACTCGAAAACGCTGGCGCGAAGGTGACGCGCTTTCGGCGGGGGAAGGATGGAGCGTGGAGAGAAGTCACTTCCGAAAGTTCTGTTGAACCGCCTCAAGCACCAAAGCCATGACCATACACAAAGGATTATCACCCACGCCAGTCTTGCGAATCTCCCGCCCGCGCAGTGCCTCGGCGGCATCGCCGAGGGCGCGCTCAACCTCGGCGCGCCTTTGCGGGTCGGTCGCCCAAAGCTCGATGATGCCGCTGTCGTCGATCTTCTCGACGAGAGCGACGAGGCTGCCGTTGTCGGCAGCCTCATATATGTCGTCGAAGGTGAACGGGGCCTGCTCGCGACGGTCTAGCATCATGGATTTGTGATCACGCAAAGGCGCAAAGACGCAAAAATAGATTTTTTCCAGCGCAGCACTTTGCGCCTTTGCGTCTTTGCGTGACCATTTTTGAAATTCACGGGCTTCGCGATGGCGCGCTAGCGGAACTGGATGTTGTCGATCAGTCGCGTGCGCCCGAAAAACGCCGCGACCGCCATCGTGTCGCCGCTGTTCGGCGAACGAGTCTGCGCGAGGGAAACCGCGTCCACGACCTCGAGATAATCCACGCGCGCGGTTGTGGAAATTTGCCGCCGCGCGATCTGCCGCAGCTTCGCCGCGCGGCGTTCGCCCTGCGAAAAAGCCGCGCGGGCCGCGAGCAGCGCGGCGCGCAGCGACGGGGCCTCGGCGCGCTCTTCCGGCGAGAGGAAGAGATTGCGCGAACTCAGCGCGAGCCCGTCGCCTTCGCGCACCGTCGGCGCGAAGACGAGGCGCACCTTCAAATCGAGATCGCGGACCATCCGCGCGATCACGCCGCACTGCTGAAAATCCTTCCGCCCAAAAATCGCGGCGTCCGGCTGCAGGATCGTGAAAAGTTTCAGCACGACCGTGCAGACGCCGCGAAAATGGCCGGGCCGCGATGTGCCGCACAGTCCGGCGGAAACGGCGGATTCATCCACCCAAGTCGAAAAATCCTCGCGGTACATTTCACCCGCGGGCGGATGAAAAATCGCGTCCACGCTGAGCAGCGCGCAGAGTTTTCCATCCTCCGCAAACGGGCGCGGGTAGCGCGACAAATCCTCCTCCGGCCCGAACTGCGCGGGGTTCACAAAAATGCTGACGACCACTGCGCCGTCGCGTCCGGCGACACGGCGCGCGCGGCGAATCAGTGCGGCGTGCCCCGCGTGCAGCGCGCCCATCGTCGGCACGAGCACCACGCGCCCGCGCGACTGCGCGCGGAAACGTCGGGCGGCGGCGATGGTGCGCAGGATTTTCACGGGTCGTGGTCGCTCGCGATTCGCGGCTAATGCATCAGGTGCGACCAGCCGCCCTGCTCGGCCTTCGCCTGCGGCGCACCTTTGGCCGAGGGGATCGTGAGCGTCTGCCCGACGCGCAATTTGCGTTCGTCCTGAATGCGGTTCGCGCTTTTCAGCGACGCGACGCTGACATGATGTTTCGCCGCGATGCCGCCGAGTGTCTCGCCGCGCGCGACGACGTGCGTGCCGTTGGCTGCACTGGCTTTCGCGGATGCCGCCGCCGGTTTTGCCGCAGGTTTTGCGGCGACGAATGGCTTGGCGAGCATCGGTTTTGTCGCCTGCGTTTTCGCCGGGATCTTCGCGACCGGCTTCGGCGCGGGCACGCCTTCGCGCGCGGCTTGCCGGGAACGCACGTACAACTCGAGCGCAGGATCGATGCGGATGATTTTGTCATCGAGCCGGTGGTCCGCATCGCGATATGCGGACTGCACGCGCGCGTCGCGCAACGCGATTGTGCGCACCTGCTGGTACTCCTTTTCCGTGGCGGCCGAGGGCGCGGCCCGAAGACCGTGCGGGAGAAGAAAGGCGGCGAGCGCGAGAGTGAAAATGGGGTGCATCATTCGCACGACGTATGGAAAAGAAATTCTCGCGGCAAGGCTTCGGATCGTCATGGTGCCGCCATGCGACAACGAATCCGCGAGCGTGATGCCGTCAGTGCGTGGAAAGCGCCGCGCATTTTCGCCGCGGTTGGCGTGCGCGCTTTTGCGGTCGCGATTTACGTGATGTTTTGCGCGGCCAAAAGTGCCGGCGAAGAGAAACCATTCGGCATCCAGGTGATTGATTCCGCAACTGGCCGCGGCGTGCCGGCGGTGGAACTCGAGACGATGGACAACCAGCTCTACGTGACCGACAGCGCGGGTCGCGTGGCCTTTTCCGAGCCGGGGCAGATGGGCGTGCCGGTGTGGTTTTCGCTGCGCTCGCACGGCTACGAATTTCCGCTCGACGGCTTCGGCATGACGGGCGTGCGGCTCACGCCAACCGCGGGCGGACGCGCGCTCGTGAAAGCGAAGCGGCTGAACATCGCCGAGCGGATCGTGCGGCTCACCGGGCCGGGAATTTACCGCGACAGCGTGCTGCTCGGAGAAAAGGTGCCGCTCGCGGAACCGCTCGGCAGCGGCGGCGTGGTCGGGCAGGATTCGGTGCAGACGGCGATCTACAAGGGGCGCATTTTTTGGCTGTGGGGCGACACGATGCGGCTCTCGTATCCGCTCGGAAATTTCCGCACGGTGTGCGCGTGGTCGGAGCTTCCATCGAAGGGCGGGCTGCCGCCGGCGCAGGGCGTGGATTTCCATTATTTCACCGGCAAGGACGGCTTCGCGAAGGAGATGTGCCCGCTGGAAAAAAAGGAGGGCGTGGTGTGGCTCTTCGGCCTGTGCGTGGTGCGCGACGACGCGGGAGGGGAGCGGCTGATCGCGCACTACGCGCGGCGCGGCGGGCTGGTGAAATTGTTCGAGCACGGCATCGCGGTGTTCAACGACACGACGGAAATTTTCGAACGCGCGGCGACGCTGCCGCTGGAGGAAAAATGGCGCTACCCGCGCGGCCGGGCGACGCCGGTGCGCGAGGACGGCACGGAATACATTTATTTTGGCGAAGCGGGACTCTGCGTGCGTGTGCCTGCGCGGCTGAAGGACGTGCTCGATCCGGCGAGCTACGAGGCGTGGACGTGCGCGGGCAAGCTCGTGCCGCAGCGCCGCGTGGATGGCGTGCTCGATTTTGCATGGCGCAAGGACGCCGCGCCCATCGAATCGCAGGACGAGGCGAAGTGGCTGAAGGCCGGCGCGATCAGGTCCGAGGACTGCCGCGTGTCGCCGGAGGATGTGGCGACGAAGCAGCGCGTGACTTTGCACGAGGGCAGCGTGTGCTGGAATGAATTCCGCCAGCGCTGGGTGCTCATCGCGGTGCAACACGGCGGCAAGCAGTCCTTCCTCGGCGAAGTGTGGTACGCGGAAGCCACCGCGCCGACCGGGCCGTGGAAGCGCGCGGTGAAGATCGTCACGCACGACCGCTACTCGTTTTACAACCCCGCGCAGCACGCATTTTTTGACGAGGACGGCGGGCGGACGATCTACTTTGAAGGCACGTACAGTTTCACTTTTTCCGGCCGCACGCAGCGCACGCCGCGGTACGATTACAATCAAATCCTCTACCGCCTCGACCTCGCCGACCCGCGTCTGCGGGAGGCGCAGGAGTAGCGCGGCGCGAGCGGAAAATTACGGATCGCGCCTCATCTCGCGCAGCGCTGAAGCCGTCTTGCGAGGATGCTGCCGACAGTCGAGCACACGATAGACAACCACTGCATCGGCTCCATCGCGACGGTAGTCGATGGCCCACGGAAAGCGCTCGGAAAGCAGCCGGTGAAACCCAAACACCTTGGGGTGAATGCCAGCGTGGATCGCCAGCGAATCAATGTCGGAGAAAAGGCCCAGGAGGAAATGATCGCCGACGCCAGCGGCCTGTTCGTCGTAAAAATTCCGGCCTTCCGCCAAGTCGTTTCGAGCGGAGATGAGCAGGCGAATTTTCACACCGTCCGCTCGCGCAATTCCGCTTTTGCGCGATCCCAATCGATCAATTCTTCCCGCCCTGCCACCACACGCCGCTCAGTCTTCTCGAGTGCGGTGGCGTGCCAGGCGGGAGATTCCAATTCCGCCTCCGTGCGGCTGAGGTCGCCCCAGAGCGATTCCATCAAATGCAGCTTATCGGTGCGCTGCAGTCGACCGGCGGCCGCTTCAATCTCGGCGAACGTGCTCATGCTCGTGAGAATGGCAGAACTCCCGCGGAGGGCAAGACCACGGCTTCGCGTGCGCAGGATTCAGTGCGTGTCCGGGTGCTGAAAGTGTGCGCCGTCGAGGCGGCGCGAGCCGGGGCCGCCGAAACGCACGTCGAATTTCGCGTCGGTCGCCTTGCCGTCGATCCGGAGCGAGTGCCGGCCGGCCGCGAGATTCACGGGCAGGAAAAACCATTCGCTGCCGTGCGGCCAGTCCTGCGGCTGCCCGTCCACGGAGACGCGCACTCCGCTCGCGCCGTGGAGTTGAAATTGGTAAACGTCCGTCGTCGTGACCGCAAAATATGCGTCCAGCGTGAACGCCTCACCGCTGGCGACACCGGCTTCGCGCAACCAGTTTTCCGCCGCCTTTTGCACGACCGTCCGCTTCCCGCCGGCGGTCGTGACGACGAAACCATCGGCGTACGCGCGACGCGAATTTACCGCGGGCGCGGCGAGCGCGGGCGGCGGCTTGATCCTCACGGTGAGCGGCTCGCCGAGAATTTGTTTCGTCTCGCTCAAAATCGCAACGGGCTGGATGCGCACCGGGCCCTGGCCGAGAATTTTCGCGTCGATTTTCACGGTGCCCGCCGGCCCTTCGAGGCGCGCGATTTCGTCCACGTCCTGATAGAAAACGATGCTCTTCGCTCCCGGCGCATTCGCGGTGATCGCGAGCGGCTTGTCCCACGCGACGACGGCCGGCGGCGGGGTGATGCGGAATTCCGACGCGCCATTCCGAATGCTCACCGGTACGCGCACACTGCCGCGCGTGATGAAGCCGTCGCTGCCGTTCGCGACGACGACGATTTCGTGCGGCCCGTCGGGCACCTCCCCGGTGTTGAATTCCAGCGGCGTTCCCGGAGGCGCGCCGACGATGCGGCGGCCATCGAGGTAAAGCTCGAAGCCGCCCGCGGTGATGCCATCGAGCGATCGCGTGGTCGGCGAAAGGCGGACCACGCCTTTCAGCGCTGCGCCGGGCGCGAGTTCGCCGGGGAGCACGGTGAGTTCCTTTTTCCACGGCGTGCAGAGCGCATCGCCGACGATGAGGAGCTGGTACGGCCCGGCGAGCGACTGGTAAAATGCCTCGGCGAGCGAGCAGCCCTGCGCGTAGTGCCAGTGCAAAAAGGGCGCGGGAAATTTTGCCTGGATCGCGAACGGCTCGGTCACCGCGCCGCTCGCGCCGGCGGCACCCTGCCGGATGAATTCGGTCAGCGGCGTCTGCCCGTCCGCCTCGCCGAGCGCGCCGCCGTAGCTCGTGAGATTGTCGCCGATCGCGCCAGGCAGGATTTTGCTGCCGCTTGCGACCCACGAAAAATCCGCGCTGCCCATTGTCACCCCGGCGACATCGCTTTTGTGCATCGGCACCACGCCCTGCTCGATGGCGGACCAGACGCCAATGCCGCGGATTTTTTCCGCGGCCCGCACGAAGCCCCACTCGCGCGTCTTCGTCCGCACGTCGCTGTTTTCGAGAAAATAGATCGTGCCCTTTGGCCGCGAGCCGTCGGCGGTGACGGAGCGCTGGAGCGCGCGCACCGCGTCGCTCACGGAATTGCCGCGGCCGCTCGTGCAGGCGAGCACGGTGGAGAGCAGGTAGCGGATGCCTTTGGCGGCGGGGACGGGCTGCCCGTTCGGCTGCCAGCCGACGCTGCCGCGAAAGCCGCTCGTCGGCATCAGATCAAATTTCACGGCCTTCGCGCGTGCGGCGAGCAGCGCGAAATCGTCGCGCCCGCGGATGCTCGCGAGATCGGGATCGGTCTCGGCGGTGTGCATGTCCCACCAGCCGTGATCCACCGCGTCGCGCAGCGCGCCGACGGCGGCGATCGGATCGCCGAGGCGCGCATGGACGCAGGCGAGATTGTAGTGCAGTTCGGGGTTCGCGGGATGCGTTTTGCGGAGCGCGAGCAATTTGCCGAGGATCGCGCGCAGTGCCGTTTCCGCGGGCGGCGGGGAATTGGACAGCGCAGGCGCCGGCGGGACCGTCCTGCTGTGAGCTTCCGGCGCTGCCGCGACTTTTTCGCGGAACGCGGCGATGGTCTCCGCGTAGAGCTTTTTGTCGGCGTCGCTCCACTCGGCCTCCGGCGTCGAGCGCGTGGGCTGGCGGTAGTAAAAATTTACGTTCAGCCCGAGGTAGCCGAGATTTTTTCCCATCGTGAGCGAATACAAATACGTCAGGCCATTAATCGCCGCCGGTTGCGTGATCGCGCGGCCGAGTTGCTTGCCGCCGATGTCCGTGGAGACATCGATCGCCCACGGAAAATCGGCGCTGTAGAGCACAGCGTCGATCTGCGGCGCGATGCCGCGCTGCTCGGCGGTGTGGAGCAGGGGGCCGAGGATTTTTGTGCGGAAGTCTTCGACGTTCATCCGCTCGAAGTCGGGCAGATTGCGCAGCCGCACCACGTTGGTCGGCGGGATGTGGCGCGCGGCGATGTATTCGTTCGCGATGAGCGTCGAGGCCCAACTGTCGGCGTTCACGACGACGAGCGCATTCTCCGGGCCGGTCGCGGCGAGGGCCGGCGATGCCGAGGCGGCAAGCGCGGACACGAGCAGCGCGCGGAAATTTCCGGCGACTTTTGCGGGTGAAAAATTTCCGGGAAGTGTGGGCATGGGCGGAAGCGTGCATCGCCGACGACGCGCGAAAAGGAAATCCAGAATCAGGCAGTGCCTCAATTTGGATTTCACTGCGAAGGGCACGAAGCACACGAAGGAGACGCCCTTTTCAGACGCAATCCGAAAGATCCCGCTTCGTGCCCTTTGTGCCCATCGCAGTTCAAATTGAGCCACAAATCAGAATCACGCGCGCGCTTCTTGAAGTCGCACGCGCGCTCAGCGGAACCTTGCCAGCGCAGCGCGGCCTTTGCAGGATGCGCGACCTTGAACGAAACGACCATCATCGCCGCGACGCTGTGCGGGGCCGCGCTCGGCGCCGGGCTGGTGTGGCTGTTTCTGAGGCAGCGGATTCGCGGGGCTGCGGCCGAGGGCGAGGCGCGGGTGCAGGCCGCGCAGGCGGAGGAAAAAATCGCGCTGGCGAGAAGTCTGGCGACGGCAGAGGCGAACGACGCGGGCTCCCGCGCGCGTGTCGCGGAACTCCAGCGCGAGGCCGGGGTGCGCGAGGGGGCGCTGGCGGATCTGCGCGGCGCGAAGGGTGACGCGGATTCGCGCGTGGCGGCGCTCGACATGCAGATTTCCGCGGAGCGCGAGCAGTCGGCGGAAAAGCTCGCGCTGCTCGACGACGCGCAGAAAAAACTGACGGACGCCTTTCACGCGCTGAGCGCGCAGGCGCTGCAAAAAAACAACGCGGCCTTCCTCGATCTTGCGCACGCCACGCTCGGGAAATTTCAGGAGAAGGCGACGGGCGACCTTGCGCAGAAAGAGCAGGCGATTGCGGAATTGCTGAAGCCCGTGCGCGAGTCGCTCACGCGCGTGGACGCGCAGATGCAGGAGATCGAAAAGACGCGCGCCGGTGCGTACCAGGGACTCATCGAGCAGGTGAAATCACTCGGCGAAACGCAGCAGCAGCTTCGCGGCGAGACGGGCCGACTGGCGAGCGTGCTGCGCTCGACGGGCGCGCGTGGGCGGTGGGGCGAAATCCAGTTGCGCCGCGTTGTCGAGCTCGCCGGGATGCACGACCACTGCGATTTTTACGAGCAGCAGAGCGCCGAGGGCGAGGGCGGTCGGCTGCGGCCGGACATGCTCGTGAAGATGCCCGGCGGGAAAACGATCGTCGTGGATTCCAAGGTGCCCTTCAGCGCGTACGACCGCGCGATTTCCGCGACGGACGACACGGTGCGCGCGGCGGAATATCGCAGCCACGCGCTCCTCGTGCGCGAGCACATCAAGGCGCTCGCGGCGAAAAGTTACTGGGAGCAATTCGGCGAAGCGCCAGAGTTCGTCGTCATGTTTTTACCGGCGGAAACTTTCTTCGGCGCAGCGGTCGAGCACGACCCGGGGCTGATCGAATTCAGCGCGGAAAAAAACGTGATGCTCACGACGCCGATGACGCTCATCGCGCTGCTGCGTGCGGTGCATTACGGCTGGCGGCAGGAGAAGCTCGCGGAAAATGCGAAGCTGATCAGCGACCTCGGCGGCGAACTTTACAAACGCGTGGCGAAGCTCGGCGATCACTTTGCGCGGCTCGGAAAAAATCTCGGCAACGCGGTGGATGCGTACAATGACGCGGTCGGATCGCTGGAGCGCACGGTTCTGCCGCAGGCGCGCAAATTCAAAGAGCTGCACGCCGCGCCCGCGGACCGCGAGGTGCCGCTGCTCGATCCGCTCGAGCACGCGGTGCGGAAATTGCAGGCGCCGGAACTGCAGGCGAACGGCGCGGATAAATCACCGGAGCCCGTCGCGGAATGAGCTGGTTTCACCTCGAGTTCGGCGACTTTGCGAAGGCGTTTCTGAGCGTGCTGTTCGAGGGCGCGCCGTTCCTGCTGCTCGGCGCGCTCATCTCGGGATTCGTGGATGTCTTCGTCTCCTCGGAGCGCATCACGAAGCTGCTGCCGTCGCGGCCAGCGCCCGCGATTTTTCTCGCGGGACTGCTCGGGCTTATTTTTCCGATTTGCGAATGCGGCAGCGTGATCATCGTGCGGCGCTTCATCCGCAAGGGCATGCCGCTCGGCGTCGCGACCTGCTACATGCTCGCCGCGCCGATCGTCAGCCCCATCGTCGCGCTGAGCACGTTCAAGGCATTCACGGGGCAGAATCCGTGGCTCATGCTCTCGCTGCGGCTCGGTTTTGGCTACGCCATCGCGGTGCTCGTCGGGCTGATCGTGCATCAGCTTCCGCGCCGGCTGGTCGCCGCTACGAATGTCGCGGAAACTCCGACAAAAAGGCGCACCGGTCTGAGCATTTCCGCGGTTCGCAGCGCGGACGAGGCGCCGCTTGATTTTGCGCAAATCGTCTCCGCCGCATCGCCGTGGAAAAAGGTGATGCTCGCGATTCAGTCTGCGACCGCGGACTTCCTCGATGTCACGGTTTTCTTCGTCATCGGCACCGCGATCACGAGCGTGTTTTCCGTCGGCGTGAACCGCGAGGTGATCGCGCCGCTCGCGCAGTCGCCGCTGCTTTCCGTCGTCGCGCTCATGGTGCTCGCCGCGCTGCTCGCGCTGTGCAGTACGACGGATGCGTTCGTCGTCGCCACGCAGTTCACGGCATTTCCTCCTGCGGCAAAACTCGCCTTCCTGCTCTTCGGCCCGGTTTTTGATCTGAAACTTTTCTGGCTTTACGGCCTCGTTTTTCGCCGCCGTTTCGTCGTGCTCCTGGCGCTCGGGCTGTTCGCACTCATCGCCTTCATCTGCTGGATCTGGGCGGGGGTGGAAGTGGGAAGTATCAAGTGAGAAGGATGAAGTGCCGCTCGCCGCGCGCGCTCCGATTTCCCCTTTCGCCTTCAGCCTTCATCCCTCATCCTTGCGCCATGCCATCCCTCTTCGCCCGCTGGCTGCCTGCGGCGACGCTCGCGACCTGGAGCGCCGTGCTGCTCTACTTTTATTTCTCGCTGCGCATGCACTCGATGCTCGCGCCGGAATTCCAGACGTATGCGCTCATTGCCGGCGTCGTGCTTGCCCTCATGACGCTGAGTTTTGTCGTGTTCAAAGGCGACGCGACGTGCTGCTCGTCGGGCGAATGCGGCCACGGCCTGAGCCGCCTCTCCGCGGGAAAACTGATCACCTTTTTCATCCTGCTCGTGCCGATCCTCGTCGCCGCGCGTTTTAATCCGCGCGATGGTTTCAGCAAGACGCTGGTGGAAAATCGCGGCACCGACACGACCTGGCAGCCGTCCTTCAAGCGCCCGGCGGCGAAGCTCGCGGCGGAAAAAAGCGCGACGGCCACTTCGCCCGAACAAATTCCGAATGCCGTGCCGCCGGTGCGCGACGAAAATCCCGGCGCGCGCCGCGCGGCGGATCTCCCGCGGCCGACGAAGGACGGCAGCGCGCCGCTGCCGCAAACTGCCAGCGCGCAGGCTGCCGCGGAAAAAGCCCCCGCGGACTATCTCGTGCGCACGCCGGATGGCACCATCGTTGCCGAGGTGCTCGACCTGCTCTACGCCGCCCAGGACAGCCTGCTGCGCAAGGATTTCGAGGGCCAGCGCGTGGAACTCATCGGACAGTTCATGCCCGACTCGGCGGACAATCCCGGTGGAAACCGCTTCAAGGCCGTGCGCATGTTCATGACGTGCTGTGCCGCGGATGCACGCCCCGTGGCGACGCTGGTGGAGGCGGAAAAGCTGCCGGATTTCCCGGAGATGACGTGGGTGAAAATCACGGGCATCCCGAGTTTTCCCGTGGAGAAAGGCCGCCGCATTTCGGTGCTCAAAGCGGAAAAAATTGAGAAGGCGGAGCCGCCGGCGGAGGCGATGATTTACTAGACGCAGACTGGCCGGGCCGACAGATTGCGAGAGAGCGCGCAGCAATGCTTCGAGCACAAGCACCATGGGCAGAATCGTCACCCTCCTTTTCCTGAGCGCGGCACTCGCGCTGTTTTACGTCAAATTTCTGCGGTCCGGAGAGGTGCCGCCGGAAGCGCCGGTGCCGGGGGTCGAGATCGCGCCGATTTCCAAGCTGACGACTTTCACCGGTGAAAACCTGGGCCGGATTTTTGCAAAGTTGAACGGCGAATCTTCCGCGACGATCGCGCAGCAGTTGCGCCAACTGCGCGCGGCGGTCGCCGCGCGCAAGCCGCAGTTGCGCGCCGAACTGCAGCCGATGTATCAGGGCGGAATCGAGCTGTGCGATTTGCTGCTGGAGACGCTCAAAGAGCGGGATCGGTGCAATTTCAGCCTGAACGACACGCGCTCAAAGCCGTATTCGACTTCGCTTTCCGCGGATGAAAAGGACGCGGAAGTCGAGAAGCGCGATTTTTTTGAGGGCGGAATTCAGACGCGCTGGGCGGAAAATTCCGGAACGTATCGCAAGCGGGCCGATGCGCTTTTCCGGTGGATCCGGGACGCCGAGCGAAGGCTGGTGCCGCCGCCGACGCCGGTGCCTCCGGACAGCTAGCTGGCGGAAGGCGGCGATTTTTCGTCTGCGGCGCGACCGCATTGACGGTGCGCCGGGGACTCCGCATGGTGAGGCGATGCTTCCTGCCATTTCCCAGCTTCTCGTCCTGCAAGATCGCGACAAAAAACTGCGCCAGCTCAAACTCGAACTGAAGCGCGCGCCGCTGGAGCGCAAGGACATGGAATCGCGGACGGCGGGGACGGCGAGTGCGCTGGATGCGGCGAAGCTGAAGGCCAGGGAAATCGAGGTGAAGCGCAAGGAACTGGAGAACGAAGCGGGCACGCACCGGCAGCGCATCCAAAAATACAACCAGCAAAAACTGGAGACGAAAAAGAACGAGGAATACCAGGCGATCACGCACGCGATCGGGACGATCGAAAAAGAGATCACGGGGCTGGAGGATCAGGAATTGGAACTGATGGACGCGCTGGAAAAGCAGAAGCCGATCATCGCGGCGGCGGAAAAAGAAGCGGCGGGGACGAAGGCGCAGGTGGAGCGGCAATTTTCCGATCTCGATGCAAAGGTGAAGGCGATCGAGACGCAGATGCAGGACGTGCTGGCGGAGCGCGCGAAGCTGGCGGCGGAGGTGGAGGAGGATCTGCTCGACACGTATCAGCGGCTTTTCGACACGAAGGATGCGCAGGCGGTGGTGGCGCTAACGAATGAGATTTGCCAAGGCTGCCATGTGAAGGCGCAGACGCACGTCATCCACGCGGTGAAGGCGGGCAAAACGGTGACGGAGTGCCTTTACTGTGGGCGGATTCTTTATCCGGAAAACTGAAAGCGCTGCGCCGTGAACCGCATCGCTGGCATCGAGACAGAGTATGGCTGCCTCGTGGGCGCGGGCGCGGGGACCGGCGAATCGTGGCCGGCGCGGGTGAAGAATCACCTCTTCAAAAAGCTGCGCGTCGGCGTGCTGGATCAGCACTATCGCGATTACGAGGAGCCGCCGGGGAATGGCGGGTTTCTGCTGAATGGCGGACGAATTTACCTCGACATGGGGCACCTCGAATACGCGTCGCCGGAGTGCCGCTCGGTGCGCGATCTCGTGGCCTGCGACCTCGCGGGCGACGCGATGCTGCAGGGCGCGCTGGAGTCCATGGGCGTGGCGGACAGCGTGGCTTTTCTGAAAAACAACATCGACCACGAGACGAACGCGACCTTCGGCTGCCACGAAAATTACCTGATGCGGCGCGAGACGGATTTCACGCCGGAGAACACGGCGGCGCTGCTGAGCTTTCTGGCGACGCGGCAGATTTTCACGGGCGCGGGGCGGGTGGGGCAGGCGAGTCCGCTGGCGTTTGAAGTGGAGCCGCTGCCGCCGTTCGAACGCGTGGAATTCCAGATCAGCCAGCGCGCGGACCACATCGTGAACGACATTTACCAGTGGGTGCAGTTCAACCGCGCAATCATCAACGCGCGCGACGAGCCGCTTGCGGATTACCGGCGCTACCGGCGGCTGCATCTGCTGATCGGCGACTCGAACATGAGCCCGTTCGCGACCGCGATGAAAGTCGGCCTCACGCATCTCGTGCTCACGTTGCTCGAGGAAAATCGCCTGCCGAATCATGTCGCGCTGCAGGATGCGGTGCTCGCGACGCGCATGGTTTCGCGCGCGTGCTGCGCGGATGCGCCGGTGCTGCGCGACGACGGGCATCCGGATACGGCGCTCGGGATCCAGGTGAAATTTCTCGCCGCCGCGCAGGCGCTCGCGGGGCGCGATGCGGAGACGGATTGGCTGCTCGGCCGCTGGGCTTGGCTGCTGGATGCACTGAAGCGCGGTGCGACGGATGAACTCGTCGGCGCGGTGGATTGGATTTCAAAAAAGTGGCTGCTCGATGCTTTTCGCGCGGAGCAGGGGATCGCGTGGGATGATCCGTGGCTCGAAAGTCTCGATCTCGAATATCACAATTTGAATCCGGCGCGCGGCCTCTTTCACGCTCTGCCGACAAAAGGCGAGGTCGAGGTTTTCAACCGGGAAGCGTTCGACGGGGCATTTCTGCGGACGCCGCCGGCGGACACGCGCGCCTGCGCCCGCGGAAGCGCCGTGGCGCATTGCCTCGAAACGCGGGAGCCATGCGTGATCAACTGGGATTCGATGGGCTTTGGCGGCGACCGTGTTTTTGCGATGCCCGATCCGCTGGCGACGTATGACGGGGAATTGCGCGCGTTTTTGGCCAAAGGATAAACCTTCAGATGCCGGCGAAGATTCGCAAGATTCGAGCCGCGAAAAATGTGTAGTGCGAGAGGTTTGCGCTCAGAAAAACGCTTTAAAGATTTAAAGCTGACGTGCTAGGACTGCGGGTCGCGAGCGTGCTTGCGTAGAGCGTTCTTGGACTACTGGTTTATGAGATCGTGCATCTCGCGCATCCGCCCGGCGTAAAAGCCTACGATGCGCCAGCCGATGTAGCCCATGATGGCGATGTAGAGAATTCGCGGCACCCATTCGGCGACAGCTTCGAGCCGGCGCATCCCGGCGGTGCGATAGTTGTCGGCGATCTGCTGGAGTTCGCGATCGAGTTCGCCGGTCTCCTCGCCGACGGCAAAGGCGCGGAGGAAAGGCTCGGGAAATGAGCCGGTTTCCGCGAGCGCCGGGCCGACCTGGCCCCCGGCTCGCACGGACGGAACGGCGCGCGCGACGGCGTCGCGGAGGATCGCGCTGCCCGCCGCGGCGGCGGCGACTTCGAGGCTGGCGAGGACATTCACTCCGGCCTCGAGCTGCAAATGATACGCCGTGCAAAAACGGCTCAAGGAAAACGCGCGGCGCAATTTTCCAAAGACGGGAAGCGCGCGGAGAAAACGATCCAGCGCGATATTTTTCTCGGCGACGACGAGCGCCGCGCGGATGAGCGCGCCGCTGCCGAGGATGGCGAGCCACAGGCTGGCAATCGCGATGCCGACGGCGCGGAGGAAGACGTTCAGCCCGCCATCCGCGGTGAAAAGGACGGGCAGCGACAGCGCCAAAAACGCGACGTGCAGCACGAAGAGCGGGTAGGCGAGTTGCTGCCAGATCCGGTTGCGCGCCTCGGCCATCGCGGCGAAATAACCGGCCAGATGATCGAGGCTCGTTTCGAGCCGTCCGGCGCGATCGCCGGCGGCGAGGATGCCGGACTCAAGCGTGCCCACGAGCGGCCGGCCGAGGGCGAGCGATTCGCTGACGGTCGCGCCGCGGGCGAGGGCTGCGGTGATGGCCGCGAGGCCGGCGCGCGCCGGGCCGCGGGAGAAAGAGGCAAGTTTTTCGATGGCTTTGGGAAAGGGCGTGCCGTTGCGCACGAGATGGCCGAGCTGCTGGTAGAGGGAGGCCTTTTCGCTCGGGTGCATGGCGGGCCACGATGCCCGCGGCGGGGAGGATGGCAAGCGAGTTGCCGTGCAGCCGGGGCTACTTCTGCAAAAGGCAGCGGGTTGCTACCCTCGACTGCCGATGCATCGAGAGCGGGGGCAGGACTAGGACAACGAGAAAGAGTCGCGGTGCGTTCACATTTGGGCTGCTGCCGGGACAACTCTCGTGTTGCGCGTGGGAGAAATTCCCGCGATGCTTTTCGTCCATTTCATGCTCGATCTCAACCGACCGAAAAAGCGCTGGTTTCTCCGATGGTGGTTCATCATTCCGGTCGGCACACTGCTGCTCCTGGCGCTGGCGGGGGCGATCGTTTTTTACAAGGTGAAATGGGACTACGAGAAGCAGGCGCAGGCGTTTGATTACACGCGTCTGGAGGCGATGGAATCGGCGAGTGCGATCTTGGACCGGCACGGCGCGCTGCTCGGGCGCATCTTCACGCAAAACCGGGATCAGGTCGGCTACGACCAGCTCTCGCCGACGCTGCTCGAAGCGGTCGTCGCGGCGGAGGATGCGCGCTTTTACGAGCACACCGGGGTGGATGTGCGCGGCGTGGTGCGGGCGCTCTACGAAAACTGGCGCGCGGGCAAGGACAAGCAGGGCGCGAGCACCCTCACGCAGCAGCTTGCGCGCAACACTTTTCCGGAACAACTCCCGCCGACGGATCGTTCGCGGGAGCGCAAGCTGCGCGAGATGTTCGTGGCGCGCGAGATCGAGCGGCGCTGCAGCAAAAAGCAGATTATCGATCTTTATCTGAATCGCGTGTATTTCGGGAACGGGTTCTTCGGCGCGGAGGCGGCGGCGAAGGGCTACTTCGGCAAAAAGGCGCTTGAGCTCGACTACAGCGAATCGGCCATGCTGTGCGGCCTGCTGCGGAGCCCGGACAAGCTTTCGCCGTGGCGAAACTACAGCGCGTGCATGGAGGAGCGGAACCGCGTGCTGAACCGCCTGCTCGAACTGAACCGCATGACGCGAGAGCAGTACGACGCGGCTTTTGCCGAGGAGCCGGTGCTGAAAAACAAGCGCCCGATCCATCAGGACAATTATCCCGCCGATCTCGTGTACCAGCAGGTGCTGAAAATCGTGGGCCGCGATCGTGCGACGAGCGAGGGGCTGCGCATCTACACGACGATCGATGCGGCTTTGCAGAAAACGGCGGAGCAGTCGTTGCGCACGGAGTTGAACTCCATCGAGCAGCGGCCGGAATATCCGCACCAGACGCTCGCGCAGTTCACGCGCATTTTTGAAGCGGCGAACAAGGAGCCGACCGATGCGGAGGGGCACCGCATCAATCCCGAATATCTCCAAGGCGCGGTGGTGATGCTC
Organism: Chthoniobacterales bacterium; assembly: GCA_038326125.1. GTDB lineage: Bacteria > Verrucomicrobiota > Verrucomicrobiia > Chthoniobacterales > Chthoniobacteraceae > SXWH01. Next base: position 1,612 of record JBBQJR010000020.1, on the reverse strand, counting down.
GAAAACAAGACGGGCGCGATCCTCGTGATGGTCGGCGGGCGCGACTTTCAGCAGAGCCAGCTCAACCGCACGCGGCAGGTGCAGCTTCCGCCGGCCACGGCATTCAAACCGATCGTGTACGCGGCGGCGTTTGAGAAGGGGATGTTCCCCGGCACGAATGTCGAGGACACGGTGATGGACAACACGAAGGTGATGATCGGCGGCACCACGGGCACGCTCGGCGAGTGGGGGCCGGAGCGCGCGGACAACCGCTACGAGGGCACGATCTCCGCGCGCACGGCGCTCGTGAAAGGCAAGAACGGCGCGACGGTGCGGCTCGGCATGGCGACGGGGATCAAGGAGGTAACGGACCTCGCGGAGCTCGCGGGAATTTCGAGTGATCTGGCGATGTATCCGCGCACGTATCTCGGCGGCAGCGAGGTCGTGCCGATGGATCTCACACTTTCGTACACGATGTTTCCGAACGGCGGCGAGCGCCCGGTGAACACGTTCATCATCCAGCGGATCGAGGACAAACTCGGCAACGTGATTTTCGAGGAGAAGCCGGAGATGATGCGCGTGATCAAGGACACGACGGCGTTCGAGGTGCATTCGTGTCTCGCGCAAGTCCTCGAGCCGGAGGGCACCGCTGAGCGCGCCTCGACGGAACTCGGCCTGCGCCGCTACCCGCTCGGCGGCAAGACGGGCACGGGCTACAATTTTACCGACGCGTGGTTCCTCGGCTACAGCAGCGAGGTGACGTGCGGCGTGTGGATCGGACTCGATCAGCAGCGGGGGAAACCGCGCGCGAGCATCTACCGCGGAGCCTTCGGCAAGGACATCGCGCTGCCCGTGTGGGCGGAGATCATGAAGGCGTCGTTCGACACGTACAAGCCGCAGGAAATCGTGCAGCCGAAGGGAATCATGCGCGTGGAAATCTGCCGGCTCAGCGGCGGGCTCGCGACGCCGAAGTGCCTCGAAAATGGCGTGAGCACGACGTATCAGGAAATTTGCACGGAGGCGCAGGTGCCGAAGGATCCGTGCCCGATTCACAGCGGCATCACGCCTCTGCCGCGGGTCGGTGGAAATGCCCCGTCCGACCAAGCGCCGCGGCCCCACCTCGTCGAATCGCAGACGCTTAAGACGGTGGCGCTCGCCGGGCCGACCGTCATCGGCAGCGACCCGTACGGCTCGAACTTGGCGCTCGAGCGGCAGGTGCAACTCTCTCACGTCGGCAACGCGCAGACGCCGCTGATTAGCGGCGGGGAAATCCCGATCGGCGGCGGGGAAATGCCGCCGCGCGACTTACCGCCGCCGCGTCCGATCGTCATCCCGCCGCCGCCGAATGCCGCGGTGAAACTCGATCAGCCGGAGCCGCTGAAGTTCGAGTAACGCGAGCGGTGGAGCGCCGCATTTTCCTCATGAAACTCGTCCGTCTTTTTCACGCTCTCGTCACCTCCGCGATCATTTTTCTCGCGACAAAATCTCACGCTGCGGAAGCGCGCTGGATCGTGGGCGCGGCGAAGGTGGACATCACGCCGGACTATCCGGTGCGGCTCAGCGGCTATGGTTCGCTGAAGACGGAGGTCGAGGGAATCGAGCAGCATATTTTCGCCAAAGCGCTCGCGTTGCG